>JACPXS010000038.1 GCA_016196415.1 Candidatus Omnitrophota bacterium | reverse complement strand
TATCATGAAAAAGTTTTTCAAGTCGCGCCGATGCTGGTTTGCGTGCTTCGACAAGCATAGCCCGTTCCCGTTCTGCCCCTCGCTGTAACGCTTCGTCATCGTACAGCGAGACCATCGTCAGGTCTCGTGCCACCGACATGAAGGCATAGCTGTTTTCACGCATCGTCAGGTTGACAATGGTCGAACCAAAGACGACCGAACCATAAGCAATCCTTGCGTTGCCAAGTTGGCTATTCACTAACACAGCGCCATCAATGTCGGCCTTACCGTAAATCTTCGTGTCAATGATGACGCTGTTGCGCACGCTCCCATCCTGTGGCACCAGCGAGTCACCAATAATCCGATTACCAAACTGATCGGGCTGAACGTCATCTATTGCCGCTAATTGGCGGGCGAACTCCCCTTCTGGAGTTGCTTCGTTCAACTCGTAGGAAGCGGCGCGCGCCTTCTTGAGCTGCCCAATGTCGCCCCAGTAGAGTTGTTCGCCGAAGTCAATGACTTTGATGACAAGTGGGTGGCCTCGGCGGGCCTCGATGCGGCGCTTGAGCTCTTGGACGCGCTCATAGAAGTCGGGATACGTTGCCACTAATGTTTGCATCCCCTTATCCTGTGCTAGCTCCATCTCCCAGGTCGTGCGATCTTGTGTCAGCGCCTCAAAGATGTAACCGTCTACATCAATCCAGCCGGACAAGTCACCGAAGACATGCTCAGCTTCCTCTAAAAAGAGATAGGAGAAAGCTGGTGAACCGATGTGGACCAACGCTTTGACTTCTTCGCCGTGGTCTTCGATACCAAAGCGTTCGAGCAATTTGGCCCGCGGTCTTCGGCGTACCTGCATCTTCAGCTCGCCAGTCTGAGAATCCCGCAACAGCCACTCTTTATTGGCTGCCAGATCTTCTGTCACAATCAATTCAGAGCCGAAACGTACCGCATCAGCATCTGACAAATCGAGGTTCATGGACGCCATGAGATTGGCTGCGACCTGTGGCTCGTCGCCCCATTTCCAGGCCATGCCGCGGAATCCCATGCGCTTGAGATGGTATGCCACAAGCGTCCACGAGTAGAGTGAAGCGGCTGCTCCCGAGAACCACTCGCTTTTTTTACCGTGGTGGATCAACATGGGCAAGAATGGCTTGATACCGTGCAATCGCTGTGTCAGTGGGCTGAGCCGTGTGCCCTTGCCTGGCATCATGATGCCCAGCGACACGCTATGGGGATCAAGCGTATGGCCGTCAGCTTTCCAGTGCCGAATCGCATCGAGGAGACCTAGGAATTGTCCCCGCCGCGTCACTTCTTCATGTGCCATCACCGTGGTTTGGCCATCCGCCCGGAACAACTGAGGCGCAAGGCGCTGGAATGATCCTTCAACAAGCTCTCCATCCCCGCCGTTCGTAATCGCAATCACTTCTGTTGGACCTTGAGAGGTGGTAACCACGTGCTTTAATGCATTGAGGTTCTGGCTCTTGACCTGCTGGCTCTCAAGTGCTTGTACAATCCCCCCTACCCGATCGAGCCGGCGCTGGTAGGCCTCGGGTTCATCACGCTCGTGGTTGAAGGCGTCGCCTTCCTGGAGGTGGCGCAGCTCATCGTGATCAAGAACTTCTGTGCGGAGGGCTTCGTGGCCTAGAGTGAGCATATGTTGGAGGAGAGTCTGGCCGAGGTAGATCACTTGGTCATGGTAGCCGGCATGGGCGATGGTGGAGTGCTCGATATCATTCTGCCAGCCGAGGGCGGCCTGGCCCAGGGCGATTCGGAAGCGCACCGGGGCTCCGCGGACATGGTGCTGCGCGATCCAGGCCAAGAGGGCCTGCTGCTGGTCATTGGTCAGCAGCTCGCCTACCGCCTTCTCCTCGCCGCGGTACTGGCTGGGGTCGGTGGCGCCCGGCGTATAGCCGTCCACATATTGCACCTGGTAGGCGGTGAGGCGTCCGTCTTCAACGGTGAGTTCCACCACTTGGCCGTCGCGGATGAGCCGCTGGATAATGGGGTTGGTCTCTGGGGCGGCGGGGCCTTTCATGTCGCGGGAAGAAGGTGAAACATCCAATTCCTTCGTCTCCGGGGCCGCTCCCCCTGACGGAGCCGATGGAGTGGGGGTAGTAGCTGGCATGGCTCGGACGGTCACGGTGTTGCCCGATTGGACGATCTCCAGGTGCTTGACGCCCAGGGCCGCGATCCGGCCCGCATCCGCGCGAGCCCGGCAGCCCTCGCATTGCAGCAGGATTGCGGTGTCGGTGGAAGCCGCCGTGACGACCGCCTCCATCAGTTGTTTCACGTCTTGCGCCCGCGCTTCCGGCATCACGAGCACCGTGCCATCGGCTCCATGCACCACGACCACGCCCGCAAGACCCTCCGCGACAATCACCCGGCCCGCCTCCGCCACCAGTGTGGAATTCCGCACCTGCCTTGCCTGCACCTGACCCGCGGTCACGTTGCCCGCCGCATCAACTGGTAGGATTTGGCGCAGCGCCCGCGCGCGCAGCAGCCGTTCGATCATGTCGTTCTCGCTGCGATAACCGGGCAGCTCCCGAACATCGGCCAAGGTATACCGGCCCCCCTCGGTCCGCGTCACCTGATCCTGCGAGACTTCCTGCCCAGCCGCATCCTTCAGTTTCGCCTGCGGATCGTAGCCGATCGATACCCGCATCCTCACCTGCCCTGCTGGAGCACCCGTATCTTCCAGATTCGGTCGGTACGCATCGGAGACCACCTCGCGCTCGGCGCGCACCGGGTTGGCGTCGATGACCTTATGCACCACGCTGTGGGAAGCGGTGAGTGCTGGGACGGTCGTCGATTCCAGGTAGGAGGAGTCTGCAACGACCCGGCCAGTGACATGGCTCAAGACGCTATGCACGATGCGCGAGCCGGGCAAGAGCACTGTCTGGCCTTGGATGACCGAGCCCCGGACGTAGACGCCCTCCACTTCAACTCCCTGGCGGACCTGCTCAGCGCTGAGCGTGATGTCATGGCCGTTGACGGTGAAGCGCGCGACGGCGGCTTCTTGGATGCCGCGCATGGCTCGCACGTCTTCGGCCAATGTCAGGTCGGCAGGCTCGGCCTTACGCACATCGGCTGTGCCGTCCGGCTGCAGCTCCTGCACGCCCCCGATCAGGTCGCTGAGCATCAGGAATTTCTCGTTGGCGATATCGATCGGCCGCCGGTAGGTGAGCCAGTGGCTCTCGGCGCCCAAGGGGATGGAGCCGACGGTCCGGGTGAGATCTGAGGGGAAGATGTGCGGGTTGTCGCGGTTGAGGAGGTAGAACGACACCACCTCGCGGACAATCTCAGGCTTGGTGCGGCTCAGGGCCTGACGCGTAGCGTCCGGAAGCGCCACCATTAAGGCGTCGGAGGCCTCGCTGAGCGCTGTGGTTCGAACCTCGCCCGCGAGCCCTCGAAGCACGGCTGCCACGGGAAGCGACTCCGGCAAGGTGATCTGGCTCAGGCCGCCCAGCAAGGCGACCAGCGGCTGGATGAAGTGCGGGTCAATGTCCCGGGCGTCGGCTTTCTTCAGCTTGCCCTGCCGCGCAATCGTGTCCAGGATACCGGCCTGCTCCCAGAAGTCGATGAGCGCGAAGAAGACGTCGGTGTTCGTTCGGAAGGAGCCGTAGGCGAAGCCAAACTCAAAGCCTTCCCGATCCCACTCGTGGCGACGCTCCTCGACGATCTCCCACCGGCCGGTTGCGGGATTGCGTCGGCCGAACTGTTTGTTGCCGTAGAAGGTCACGATCGTCCCGTCGGGCTGCATCAGCGAGGTGCCGAGGTCGAACAGTTGCTTGCCGGTCACCTTCCCCCGGTCGCCCATCACGACGAACTTCTCAATCGGAGCGCCCGTGCGGGGGATGGCCGTCGGCTCCTGCGTGTCGAAGAGCAACTGGCTGGCCCAGAACGTATCGACGGCGTGGCCGTCGTTGACCTGCGCCCAGGCGTTCGTCTGCAGGACGACCGACAGCAACAGTTCTTGCTCGATGGGTTCGCCATCCGAGCCGGGGATGACACCGACCAGTCGCTGGGCGCCGCGCGAGTTGCCCAGTCCCTGGGTCAGCGGGCTGGCTCGCTCGCCCTTGCCGCCATTGTGGTAGATGGCCATCTTCACCTGGCCGTTGCGGACCAACGCCGCCAAGTCGATGTTGCGCTCGCGCGCCTTGGCGTTGGCCTGCTCCCAGGTATAGACCTGCCCGATCACCTGCCCGCCTTCTGCAGGGTCCACCACCGAGAGCACCAGCACCTGATGAGCGAGTGCCGCATTCTCCGTCTTGATCTTGGCAAACGCGCGCTCGAGAAGGGCTTGCTGGTAGCGGGCTTCGTCTTCCGTCGTGGAGCTCACGACAATCACGTCGTAGCCGGTGTAGGGCTGTGCGGGATCGAGCGCGTTGCGGAAGCGCTCGATGGTGCGGCGCCGGCCTTCGATCGTCGCCTGCGTGGCAGGTGGAACTGCTGGCGGCTCCTGCACGTGAAGATCAGCGGGTGGTTGACGTTGCGGTGATGGCGTGCGAGGCCGCGCGAACCGCCACAGCCCCCACCCAATCACCGCCGCGGCAAGACCGACGAGGATGACTCCAACGACGACCTGCTGCTCCGGGCTCAGCGAAGCCCACCACTGGGCCGCATCGGCAAAGAGGGGAATCCCCGCGAACAGGCCAACCTTGGTCGGCGCCTGCGTCTTGGCCGTCTGCTCGCGCTGCCAAATGATGGTCGCGCGCAGGCCGTCTTCAAGCGGGGTGAACGCGAAGGAGGAGCCAAGGGTTTCTTGCAGGCGGGAAGTGTCGAACTCGAACTGCCGGATGCGCCGGCGGGTTTCAGGTGAGGTGTCCACGTCAATGGCGCTCGTCGAGCCGCTCAGCCGCTGGATGGTCCGTGCGAGCTCAGGGCCGTCCACCGGTTGCGGGTTCGTCACAACGAGCAGCTTGGGCGGGCTCTTGAGCGAGCCAATCCGGTGCAGGATCTCGACCAGATCGTCCACATAGAGGTACTGGCGCTGGTCGGGCCAGACCGCCTGGTTACCCGTCATCGGCTCGTTGGCGAACATTGTCCGAATCCACCCCGCGATCTTTGTATCGGTGGTGTCGCCGGGCCCGTAGACGTTGGTCAATCGCAGGACCACATGGTCGGGCGCTGTGGCCGTCAATAACTCGCCCAGGTACTTCGACACCCCGTACACCTGGCGCGCGAGGGCATCCGGAATCGGATGCCGCTCAAGGTGGGCCCGGACGAACGCTCGAGCGTCCCGCGCAGTCATGGCCTGATCGGCCAGATAGCGGTCTGCGAAATTGGCGAATGCCTTGCGGGTCATCTCCAACCACTCGGCGACCTCGGGCTGCTGGAAGATTGGCAGCGGGATGTCCTCGTTGAGGTCCTGGCCCTGCAACAGCCCACCCGCCTCATAGATCACCTGCGTGGACGGATAGATCACGCGTTTGGCAGTGCGTTTCGCCAGTGTTGCGATCAGCGCCGCGCTGAGTGCATTAGCCGCCAGCGCTTCCACAGGATCTTTCTGCGAAGCCACCCGGTCAGACAGCCCGCCGAAATGGTAGATGACCGCGGAGTGGTCCACCAGCCGCGTGAGCGCTTCGCGATCAAGCAAGTCACCTGTGACGACTTCCGCAGAGACCCCGCGCTGCCGCAGCTTCTCTTCCGACTCTGGACGAGCGCGCAGCAGGACGGCGACCGGGTGGTTTCTCTCCGCGAGCGCCCTCGCCAGCGATGATCCAATGAACCCGCTCGCCCCGGTCACGGCAACAGGTTCTGCTGGTGGCTGCCAGCTCCAATCGGTTGTCTCGCGCATCATCTCAGCGAACCGGTCGGCCGCCAGGCGGCGCTGGGCCTCATCGAGGTCTCGGTACGGCAGATAGATCAACCCCACCCCGCCCGTAATTTCGGCTGCGCCCGTTCCACTCGTCAGTGCAGGACGGGCTGCGTCGGGCGCATCGAAGAGGTAGGTCTTCGCCACCGTCCGATGCCACGTCATGGGGCTGATGGCGACCTCGAACGTGCCCTCCGGCAGGACACGAACCAGCAAGGACGGCGGGATGTTGTTGGCGTAAAGGTCGCTAAGCTCAGCGCTCACTACACGGATCAGGACCTCCACATCACGCCCTCGATAGAGCCTCGCCCTGGCCGGCCAGCCTTGCAGCTCCCCATACGTCACATCGGCGCCTGTATGACGTGGCTGGCGGATGGTGACACGACCAGCATCAAGCGCATTCCATAATGGACTTCGGCGACGTCCTGAGAGGACGTGCCAGTGCGCGCCTTGGGAAGCGCCACCCCCCTGGGCGTTGGCCCAACTCTCATACGCAGGCCCGCGGGCAGCCGTGAACAGTAAGAGATCGTGCAGCCGTGCGGCGTTGTTGAAGACGTTCGAGAGGCGATCCTCGGCCACCACCATGACATGTTCGTCGGCGTACTCGTTCACGTTCAGGGCAAGGCGATAGCGGGATCCGGTCGCGCCGATCAACTCGTCGAAGAACTCCCACGGCTTCGTCATCGGCAGGGTGCACAAGAAACAGGGCTGCTCTGGGTGGTCCTTGTCCACGTCGGTCTGGCCGGGCGGCACAACGTCTTCTGGCGGCAGGAACCTGTCGTACTGCTGGCGCTCGGGCACGAAAGCCAACAGCAATGGTACCTCGTCGCTCGTCGTCATGGGTACCTCAAGCGCTGGGTTGTAGCGGTAGTGCATCACCGGGGTGCCGTCCGGCTGCACGCGGCGCACGGCTTGTTCAAAGTGCTCGCGGATGCGTTCCGCGGCAAACCCGAGTGGCGCGCTGTCCTCGGCCAGGCTGATCACCGGGCGCTCTGGCGCGGCACGCTGATCTTGCGCTTCGCGGACAAAGGCAATGATCGAGAAATGGACTTGGCGATCCCCGAACGACCTCACAACCATGCGGCCCTCGTGGTACATCTTGACGTCTTCGCCGTTGTCCAGGAGGATCGCGTCAACCACGCCCTGGCTCTGCATCCACTGGCTTAATCCGGCGAGCGTTGCACCCTGCCGACCTGACTGCCCCTGGATCTGGGACACCACGATGAGGCCATCCGCTCTCAACCCAATGACGTTGTGTGGGTAGAGGCCAGGTCGCAGCCGGATCGTGATCTCATCCCCATGGATGGCGTAGTCACCCTCCGAGAGGATCTGTGCGGGTGAAGCGACTTCCCGGTAGTTCGATTCAGGATCATGGAGCGCTTTGCGCAGCGCATCAGGCTCAAGGGGCTGGCCACGAATCTCAAGCCGCAGGGTCACCGGCTCGCCTTCCATCGCCTGCCGAGCGAGCCCATTTGGCATCGCGTCCTCATCCAAGAGTTGATCCATTCCGAAGTAGGTGTCGATGCCTCCCGCCTGGTAGTACGGGAACTTGAACACCCAGCGCAAATCGGCCCATTGCTCGGCAATCTGGGCTGGCGGTACCGGACGACCTGCCTTCAGGACACGCTGGCCCGAGGTGGCGAAGCGGATTGTCTCCGTGACCGCCCGCTGCTGCGGCACGCTGAATACCTCGGTGGATCCATCCGGCTTCAACCGGTACTCGAGGTCCTCGACACGCACCGTTCCATCCTTGTAGGCCACGAAGGAAGAGTAGGTTCGCTCATGGATGGGCTCGCCAACCGGCGCAATCACGCGCCCATTCACCCAACCGGCGACATACGCGTTAAAGAGCAGGTTCGAATTCCCGATCGCCGCGACGATCTCGCAGCCTGGGCACTGCTGACGCACCGCCTGCAGATGTCGATCCCAGGTTCGCCGACGTCCGTAGAGTTGCTTGAGGTCTCTGCCGCGGTGCTCCTTGATCTGACCCGTGTCCGGATCGCGCTCCCGCGCCATGAGGTGTTTGCGGTCGAAAGCCAACGCGCGCCCGTTCATTTCGTCTTGAACCGAGATCTGCACGCCGACTTGCATGGGATCGACGAGCAGTGTGACTGAATCAGTTTCCTTGGGGCGACCGAGCGGATCGACGTACTGGAACCGCTTTGAGAGGAGTTGGGCGGCTGGCCGGTTGTGCTGCCGTCGCCGATCCGTCAGCGCCAGCAGCCCCCATGCCAGCGCGCCGAGCGCCAAGAGTCCGAGCAAGGCGACCCCGACCTGCTGCTCCGGGCTCAGCGAAGCCCACCATGAAGAGACCGTCATGTGCAGTTGATCGAACCCGAACGGCACTGTGAATCCGCCGAATAGGCGGCTCAAGGAGGAACGTTCAGCCTTGGCGATGGCCCGCTCAAGACGACGGATCTTCTTCGGGTTCTGCAGCCCTGAAGCGAGGCGACGCTCCAACTCCTGTCGAGCCCCATGGACATCTGGCGAGACCGCACCGACCTGCTGCTGAACAGCCGCTCGGTTCTGCTGCAACTGGCGTATGAGGTCCCCTGTATCCCGGGTCGTTTCCTCATCCACCTGCCCGCGCAGCGGCGGCCACATCCAGGCATCGGCTCCTCCGCCGCCTCTCTCGGTCAGGACCACCTTCATGTATTCGGCAGGGCTGCGATCGGTCCGCTCGCGCCGGGTTGCATATTCCCCAAGCACCCAGGGCTTGTCCTCGGGTAACTGACGGACCCAGCCCTCGAGCGCTCCCATCCAAAGATAGTGGTGGAGCTGATAGTGGGTCAGGTGGGGCCGAACCGACGGATTGGTCGCCGTCGCCTGGTGCTTCGCCGAAGTCCCGATCGTGACCAGGAGCCGCCCACCTGCTTGCTGGTGGATCGCCTGGCTGAGCGTCTTGACAAAATAGTAGTAGGCTGGGGCCTGGATCGGGACCCGGCCACCCTCCATCTTGTCGCCCCAGCCACCTGGGACGCCTTGCGCAAGAATCCATTCCGGTTCATTGATGAGGTCAATAACCACCAGGGCTGGATGGTTACCGAAGTCCTGAAGGAACGGGGTGAGAAAATCCCGGACGAATCGGTCGGTGGCCTCCGGGGACATGTCGAAGTTCCCGCGCGCAACGGCCAAGAAGTCGAATAGCGTGAACTCCACGCTCATGCCCTGCTCTGCGGCAACATCCAGGAACGCCTGGATATCCGCGCGGAAGGCCGCATAGCCACGAGTGAGCCAGCGCGCATCATCGAACAGACCCATGCGGACTTTATCCACCGTGGCTATGCGGCCTTCCGCGCCCGCCTGGCGCATTGCAGCCAACGCAGTCCGGATCTGCGCTTGGTTCGCCGCAATCCCCGCTCCTGCGTACGTCGCGCCGAAGTTCCAGCCGTACTCGATCCCCCGCCAGTTCACCCCGACCCAGACCCACCGCCGTCCCTCGCGGTAGAACCCATCACGGCGAACCTCGATCTTCGCTGACACCGCTGAGGGCTTCACGGTAACGGGAGGAGGTGGTTGAACCGGCGACACGGTCGTTCCAGGAACTGGGGCAGGTGGTTGTTCTGGGATTGCCGGACGCTGCTCAGCCTGCGGGGTCTTTCTCGCCTGCGGCTCAGGTGACGGCTGGAGAACTGGAGCAACGCTTTTCGGCGGCTCGGGTACAGGTGAAATGACGGCTGGCGGTGTTGCTGGAGTTATCCCCTGCTGCGCGGACAGCGTCGCCGATCCGGTCGGTGCTGTGGCGGCTAGCTCGGACGCGACTCCCGGAGTTGCCGGGCCATGTTGGACGTGAGGAGCCACGACTCCGTCAACATCTGGCCATGTCAAGGACGAGAGGTCGAGTGGATAATCGAGTGAGGGTCGGGTCTCGACGCGTGGGCGACGGATCTCAATGCGACCGGCCACACCGTTGGCCAACTGCCCGTCGAGTCGGATCACCACATGCGTAATGTGTTGGGGGTTAAAGGCGCCGAACTTCGGGGCTTCTGGTTTGACGCGAACGGTCATCCATCGACCGAGTGTTTCGCTGTCCAACCCCAAACGCCTCACCTCTTCCGGCCGACTGGTTAATAGAACCCGTTTCCCTGGGTAGTAATGAGCCGGGCCATCCGCATCGGTATCTTTCACCGCCACTTCAATCCATCGCCCCTCAAGACCTCATGCGTATCCAACCAGTTCGCAGGTTGAGAAAGCGGCAGGACGAGCTCCGCAGCGGCGCCTTCGGTTGAGAGGAAGAAGAGGCCATGCCGTCCCTTGAGGTCGACATCAATGCGTAAGGTCTGGTCTGCTTCAGAGACCTGCACCGCCGAGACACCTGAGCGCGGCTCCCATCGCCCGACACCCAGATCGTCGATCTGTAACCCAAAGAGGCGCGCAAATTCCTCATGGCGGTCTTCCGCGGCCAGGGCCTGCCCCAGGGCTTCCACGGCTCGTTCATAATCCCGTTGAGCCTCCAGCCGATGCTGGGCGTCGCCGCCCGCGGATTTCTGTCGCAGCCGTTGCCGGTAAGCATCCGTAGCGATCAAGAGCGTGTTCCAGAGTCGACGTGCCTGCGCGGTCTTTCCAGCGCGAATGAGCGACCGATAGTATTCCACCTTCCCGATAATCCAGCCGCTGGGATCGCTGATCCATCCGCTCAGATCGCTGATCCATCCGCTCAGCGCCAACCGCCTGGCGTCCATGTTGAAGAGGGCGCGCACCACCGACTCCGGCTGCTTCACCAAGTCATCCACCACATTGCCGACGGCCGGCTCCACGAAATAGGCCCGTGGAGTGCGCATCCAGTTCCTCACCACGGTCTCGGATGTGAAGAGGTAGCTTAAGGTGAAATAGGGCAATACAAGGAGTGGGACGAGATAACGGCCCACGCGCCTCCACCAGGTCATGGCGTGCTGGGGATAGGCAGAAACCGGAAGCCGTTGCCCCATTGGGAGAGGCGTGACATCGGCGCGCCCACGGGTCCAGTAGCCGGGATTCATCCAGGGGCGAATTTCTTGTCCGACGGCGCCCAGTCCTGCGGGCACGAGGTAGTTAAAGTAGTGGATCATGTTCGGAATGCGCACAAGGAAGTACCAGGCATGAGCGATGAGCGGCGCGGTCAACCACAACCCCTCTCCGCCCCAGATCCGCCTGGCAATCGTCGTCGCGAGCGCCAGCCCCGCGAGGACCGTCCCAGGCAGCACCACAACGAGGGTCAACCAGAAGGGCAGCCAGGCGTGGACCCACCCCACAGCTCCCACCGCCATCAGCACGAAGCTGACCGCCCCGGCTCGCCAACTGATATTAATCTCTCCTCGCTGATACGCCCGCAGGAATGCTGCTTCGAGGCTCGTTTCCTCCAACGCACGCCTGAACTCTTGCCGGGTCTTTGGATTGGCAAACTCTGTTCGAGCCCTCCCCCGTTTTCGGCTATAGGCGTGCCATCCAGCTAAGAGTACATCGCCAAGGGCAACGTTGCCGGCCGCCTCTCCTGGACTCCGAGTGAAAAGCCGGGTCTCTCCGAGCTGATTCACGCGATCTTCGAGCATTTCCCGATAGGCCGCGACATGCTCGGCATTGCCAGGATCAAGCGGCGCTTCGCCACGCTCCTGCCTGGACGCATTCAGCCCGCGCCAACCCGGTAATGCCTGTTCCCACTCATTGACGGCCACCCGGTACAAGAGCGCACCGATGGGGTTGCGCCGCCCATCGAGCGCTTGGCGTTGCTCCCATCCCCATCCAATCCCCTCGGCCTCGGTCCACGTGATGGGTACGCGGTCGGCCAGGCGCTCACGCGCGGTCCGGTCATCCAACGAGGCGGCCGCTCTGAGGACAATCGGCAACTGCTCACGTGCCACCTCAAGGGCAGTTCGGTACTCCAGTAACTCCTGATCCGGACCGAGGTTCGCCGCTCTCCCGCTGCGCGAGCGAAGAGCGCGTACCTCATCCCACCAGGAAGGCTCGAGGTCATCGCGGGACGCTCCTGGATCTCCTGCGCGAAGACGCTCGACAAGATCGAGCTGCGCCTCGAGGCGCGAACGGAGCTGCTCTTCGGTCATCGTGCGAGCGGCCGCCGCAACCTGCGGATCCACACCATCGTAGCGCGCATGCCACTCGACCGCTGATCCCGCGCGAGCCACCGAGTGCGCAATCGCCAGCCAGGTCTCATCCTCAAGCGGCAACTGATAGACGCGACTCACCAGCTCACCGTAGACTTCGAGGGCCCGGATGACGCGCGCCGGATCACGATAGTCGTCCTCCTCAAGATGCAACGACTCAAGGCCGCCCTCCAGGGCATGGTAGCCAAGGAGCCGGCTGATCGTTTCCCGCCCGATGCGAAGACGAAGCGCCTCCAACGTCGCTTCCTGATCCCGCACCGCATGGAGAATCATCGTGAGCCCTCCCATGAGAGTTTGGAGGGTGGGCGGGTTCAGGAAGACCAGCAACCCGATTCCCGTCGCAATCAACCATCCCTGCGCAATGGGGATCAGGGCTTGCAGTGCGGTCGCCCAATGGGACAACATCAACCCCATGCCGTTGAGATCCTCCACGAAGGGCGCGGTCATGGCAAAGAGGAAGAGGTCGGTCAGGATAAAGGTGATGGCCGACAGGACCACCGCCGGGGTGGCTGCGGCAAGGTGGAAGACGTGCTGAAACTTCCAGAAGCCCATCGTCTGCACCGGATCGATCTGCCATTGCGCATTCCGACTGATC
>JACPXS010000040.1 GCA_016196415.1 Candidatus Omnitrophota bacterium | reverse complement strand
CGCAGAGCGAGAAGCGGATCACACGTATCGCGTCCTCGAGCGACAGCTGGCCGGAGCGCTGAAGGGCCTCCCCGCGTCGGGGACCGCGCAGCCGATCCTGGCCTATGAACCCGTGTGGGCGATCGGGACCGGGCGCAACGCTGCGCCTGAGCAGGCCCAGCAAGCGCATGCGTTCATCAGGAAATGGCTGCGCGAGCAGATCAGCGTTGAGGCCAGCGAGGCGATTCGGATCCAGTACGGAGGCAGCGTGACGGCAGCGAACGCCGCAAGCGTGCTCCGGCAGCCCGACGTGGACGGCGCGCTGGTGGGTGGTGCTAGCCTCAGCGCCGAGGCGTTTGGCGCCATTGTGAACGCCGCGCGCGAAGCCAAGGCCACGGCTCGCGCGAGCGCGACAAAAGCGGGGTGAACCCAAGATGCTCTTTAGCCTGGTGTTGGTGGTGCACATCCTCATTGCCCTGTTTCTCGTCGGCGTGATTCTGCTGCAAGGGGGCCGCGGGGGATTGGGAGAAACCTTGGGCGGCGCAGCGGCGCAGTCACTCTTTGGCGGTGGCGCCAACGCCGTGATGACGAAACTCACCGCCGCAGCGGCAGGGCTCTTCATGGGAACCTGCCTGTCGCTGGCCGTCCTGTCTACCGCGAAGGGGCAATCAGTCATTGACCGATTGCCGGTCAGTCCAGAGCAGCTTCCCCTCTCGCTTCCGCAGCACGCAGATCGCGCGCCGATCGCGCCGTCCGGCCGGTCGACGGCTAAGGAGGAACCGCGACACCCCGCTCCTGCCACGACCGCGTCGGCGCCGACTACTCCCTCAACGTCTCAACCGAATCAGACCGCGAATCCTTAGAGCAGCGATCAACAAGACCTTAGCTGCTCTGGGTGCAGGGTGGGGGGTCAAGGGGGCAGGGGATCGAGCGACGGAGCGAGCCCTTCACCCTCCAGCCTTCACCGAGAGCGCCCCGCAGTCATGTTGATAGGCGCTCTTAGAACCGCGGAGGGCCCGATCCTGTTCTCCGCACGTCGTGCCCGTGACATCCTGGTCACGCTCCTTGCGTGTCTCCCGTTGATCCCCCCGTCGTTTGCCCAGTCAAAGCCTGTGACCGGCGATGCGCTGGTCGTCGGCTCCATCGGCGACGCCAGCCGGCTCCTCCCGATGTTAGCCACGGACAGCGCCTCGGGGGAGATCGCGGGGCTGCTGTTCAACGGGTTGCTCAAATACAATGAGCGGCTTGAAATCGTGGGCGATCTAGCCGAGTCCTGGACCGTGAGCGATGACGGGCTGACGATCACCGTCATCCTGCGCCCGAACGTCCGCTGGCACGACGGCTGGCCTGTGACCGCCGATGACGTCCGCTTCACGTATGACAAGCTCATGGACCCGACAGTTCGGACCCCCTTTTCCAGCAGTTACGAGCTGATTCAATCGGTTGAGGTGATCGATCGGCGCACCATCCGCATCACCTACCGAACGCCGTTTGCGCCCGCCCTGGAGAGCTGGATGATGGGGATCATCCCGAAACATTTGCTGGAGCACGAGGACCTCAATACCACATCGTTCCTGCGGCATCCAATCGGGCATGGCCCCTACCGGTTTGTCCGCTGGAAGACCGGGGAGCTCATTGAGCTCAAGGCCAACCCCGACTATTTTGAGCACCGGCCGTCCATCGACCGCTATCTCTATCGCATCATTCCGGATCAGGCGACCCTCTTCCTTGAGCTGTTGACGCAGGGGGTGGATCTGACCAGCCTGACGCCGCTCCAGTACGAGCGCCAGACGCGCGGCGCCTTCATGGAGCGGGCCTACCGGAAATTTCGCTACCCCTCCTTTGGATTCACGTACATCGGCTACAACCTTCAGGATGAGCGATTCAAGGACGTCAGGGTCCGCCGCGCCGTCAACAAGGCGATCGATAAGCAGGCCCTCATCAACGGGATCCTCTACGGGCTGGGCGCGATCGCGACGGGGCCGTACCCCAAAGAATCCTGGGCCGATGACCCGTCGGTCACGCCGGACCCGTACGACCCGCGCGCGGCGATCGCGTTGCTGGCCGAAGCCGGGTGGCAGGATCGCGACGGGGATGGCTGGGTGGATCGCAACGGCCGGCCGTTTCGATTCACGCTGCTGACGAACCAGGGCAACGAAGTCCGCCGCCAGGTGGCGGAGCTGGTGCAGCAGCAATTGAAGGCGATCGGCATCGACGTCGCGATCCGGGTGGTGGAGTGGAGCACGTTCGTGCACGAGTTCATCGATAAGCGCCGCTACGAGGCCGTGCTCCTGGGCTGGAGCCTTTCGCGCGACCCGGATGTGTATGACATCTTCCACTCCTCGAAGACGAAGGAGGGGGAGTATAACTTCGTGGACTACGCCAACCCCGAGGTGGACCGCCTCCTGGAGCGGGGCCGATCGGTGTTTGATCAGCGCGAGCGCCAGGCCATCTACCACCAGGTCCATCGACGGCTGTACGAGGATCAGCCGTACACGTTCTTGTTCGTACCGGACGCCTTGCCCATCGTCTCCTCCAGGTTTCGGAATGTCACCTCAAGCCCCATTGGGATCGGCTACAATCTGATCGACTGGTACGTGCCCCCTGCCGAGCAGCGCTACAAGCGACTCGCTCCATGACCATCGTCCACTGTGGAATGTGGAGTGTGGAATGTGGAGTGCCGGTTGTCTCTTCCCCATTCTGCATTCCCCATTCCCCATTCTGGTTTTTGTGATGGCCGGATACCTGCTCCGTCGGTTGCTCTCGTTGATCCCGGTGTTGTGGTGGATCACCGTGATCTCCTTTGGGATCATCCACCTGGCGCCCGGCAAGCCGACCGATGCCGCCATGCAGTTTAACCCGAAGGTCTCGCTGGAAGCGCGGCAGCGGATGGAGCGCCTGCTGGGACTTGATCAGCCGCTTCCTGTCCAGTACCTCAGATGGTTCGGCCGGAGCGTGCGCCTGGATTTCGGCCGCTCCTTCCTCGATGACCGCCCGGTCACGGAGAAGATCGTTGAGCGGATTCCGATTACGCTCGCCATTAATCTGTGGGCGCTGGTGGTGGTGCTGGCTGTGGCGGTGCCGCTTGGGGTGGTGGCTGCGGTGCGTCCCGGCGGCCTCTTTGATCGCCTGACGACCGTCTGGGTGTTCCTCGGTTATTCGATGCCGTCGTTCTGGCTGGCGCTGTTGTGCCTTGCGGGCTTTGGGGTCGCGCTGCGCTGGCTGCCCGTCTCCGGCATTCACTCACTCGACTACGAATCGTTCGGCCTGATCCATCGAGGGCTCGATACGGCCTGGCACCTGATCCTGCCCGTGGGCATTGCCGCGTTCGGGGGCCTGGCCGGACTCTCGCGCTACATGCGCTCCAGCATGGTGGACGTCCTTCAGCAGGACTACATCAGGACCGCAAGGGCCAAGGGGCTCTCCGAGCGGCGCGTCTTGTTTCATCACGGGCTTCGCAACGGGCTCTTGCCGCTCATCACGCTGCTTGGGCTGTCGCTGCCTGATCTCATCGGAGGCAGCGTGATCGCGGAGACGATCTTCGCGGTGCCCGGCATGGGCCGCCTGTTCTACGAGGCGGTGATGGCGCGGGATTATCCCGTGGTGATGGCGCTGGTCACCATCGGGGCCGTTCTGACGATGCTTGGCAATCTGCTGGCTGATCTGGCGTATGCCTATGCGGATCCGCGGATCCGCGTGGGGAAGTCGGGATGAAGCACCTTGCGCCCAACCGTCTGGCGCTGGCCGGCGGCCTGCTGTTGCTCGCCTTGGCGCTCGCGGCCGTCGCCGCCCCATGGATCGCTCCCCATGATCCCCTTCGGGTGCATCTTCACGAGGCGTTGCGTGGACCCTCGGCCGCCTATCCGCTTGGGACCGACCAGCTTGGCCGCGATGTCCTCAGCCGGCTCATCTACGGCGCCCGCATCTCGCTCGTTGTGGGGTTCACCGCCGTCGGCATTGCGGTCGTGATCGGCGCGACGGTCGGCGCGCTGGCGGGTTTCTACGGCGGGTGGATCGAGACCGTCTTGATGCGGGTCGTGGACACCATGCTCTCCATCCCGACGATTTTTCTGCTGCTGGCCGCGATCGCGTTCATCGGGCCGAGCTTGCAAGTCATCATGATCATCATCGGCCTGACCAGTTGGATGGGGGTCGCCCGCCTGGTGCGCGCGGAGATCCTCAGCCTGAAAGAACGCGAGTTTGTGTTGGCGGCGCGCATGATCGGCGCGTCGCCGTTTCGGTTGATCACCGCGCACCTGCTCCCGAATGCCATGGCCCCGGTGTTAGTCAGCGCCACCCTGGGCGTCGGCGGCGCGATTTTGACCGAATCCGTTCTGAGCTATCTTGGGTTGGGGGTGCAGCCCCCCACGCCCAGTTGGGGCAATATCCTGAATGAAGGGCGCGTGGCGCTGGGGGTGGCGTGGTGGCTGACGCTCAGCCCGGGGCTGTGCATCCTCATGACGGTGTTGGCCTTCAATCTGCTGGGCGAGGGACTTCGCGAGTGGTGTTCCCGCCGTTGATGCGATGCCGCTCCTGACGATTGAAGAGTTGACGGTGGTCTACCAGAGCCGCGGGGTCTTGGTGCGGGCGGTGGACGGGGTCAGCGTGACGGTGGAGCCGGGCGAAATCCTCGCGCTTGTCGGCGAGTCCGGCTGCGGGAAGACCAGCGTCGCGTTGGCGATCACCAGGTTGCTGCAGATGCCGCCGGCCACACTGTCCGGGCGCGTCATGCTCAAGGGCGTCAATGTGCTGGACGCGCCTGAGCCGGTGCTGCGGACAATCCGAGGCGGCACGATCGCGTACGTCTTCCAAGATCCCGGCACGTCGCTCAATCCGGTGCTGACCATCGGAGCCCAACTGATCGAAGTGATCACGCACCATACCGAGCATCGAGGCGCCGCGGCGACCCGGGTGGCGGTTGAGTGGCTTGAGCGGGTCGGCATGCCCTCCGCCGCGCAACGTCTTGGCGCATACCCGCATGAGTTCTCAGGCGGGATGCAACAGCGTGTCATGCTGGCGATGGCGCTCGCGGCCCGCCCGTCGTTGCTCATCGCGGATGAGCCGACGAGCGCCCTTGATGTCACCGTCCAGATCCACATCCTCCGATTGTTGCGCGATCTCCAGCGGGGCTTGGGACTGGCGGTTCTGCTGATTTCCCACGACCTGACCGTGGTGGAGCGGATCGCGCACCGGATCGGGGTCATGTCCGCGGGTGAGCTGGTGGAGCTTGGCGCAACACGCCAGGTGCTGCAGCAGCCGGCGCACCCCGCCACCAAGGCCCTGATTCGCTACCGGTCGATGTTCACCCTTCGGCGCGGCGCCTGATGCGATGACGCGTCCTATCCTTGAAGCGGTCGAGGTGAGCAAGTGGTATCCTAAGCGCGGCGGGGTCTTGCGGCGGTGGCGCGGAGTGATTCGCGCCGTGGATGGGGTGAGCTGCTCGCTGCAATCCGGAGAACGGCTTGGCTTAGTTGGGGAGTCCGGCTGCGGGAAGACGACGCTGGCCAAGCTGCTCGTTGGGCTGCTCGCCCCGACCCGGGGCTCGATTCTTCTCTACGGAGAATCACCCGGACGCGTTCGGGGTCGCCGCCGGCTCGCGGCCAGGCGCGCGGTGCAGATGATCTTTCAAAACCCCACAAACAGCCTGAATCCCCGGATGAGCGTTGAGGACACATTGAGCGAGCCGCTGCTCATCCATCGTCTGGCGGGCGGGCGCGCCGATCGACGCCGGCGAGTGGCCGAGCTCCTGGATGCGGTTCAGCTGCCGGTAGCCTACAGCCATCGCCTGCCGAGGGAGTTGAGCGGGGGAGAGCGCCAACGCGTCGGCATTGCCAGAGCGCTGGCGCTTCAGCCCGAGGCGCTCATCTGCGATGAGCCGATCGCGTCATTGGATGTCTCGGTGGGCGCCCAGATTGTGGAACTGCTGCGCAGGCTCTGCCAGCAACGGCGGATGGCGCTGGTGTTCATCTCGCACGACCTCCGAGTCGTCGCCTCGCTCTGCGAACGGATCGCCGTCATGAGCGCAGGTCGCATCCTGGAACGCGCCCCGACCCAGGAGTTGCTTGACCACCCCCGCCACCCCTATACCGAGGTGTTGATCCGCAGCGCCGAACTCGACCTCGATCACGATCCTGCTATGTTATAATAGCCGCCTTCACGGGAGCGCGGTCACGCATTGCATGGAACAGTTTTGGCACGCCTTTCTCCCCCTCTGTGTCGCGTTTGACGGCATCGGGTTATTGCCGCTCTTTTGGGCGCTCGCGCAGCGTCTCTCGCCGCGGCAGCGTCAGCGCGCCGTCGTGGAAGCGGTGGGGACCGCCTGGCTCGTCGCCGTAGGGTTTTTGTTGGTGAGTCGGTTTGTGTTCGCCCTCATGGGGCTCGCCTTTGCCGATATCATGGTGGCTGGAGGCTCGATCCTCTTTGTCCTGTGCCTGCGAGATCTCCTGCTGCCGGAGAAACCTCCCAGGGCGTCCGCGTCCAGTCCCGGGGTGGTTCCGCTTGGGGTTCCGCTATTGGCGGGTCCGGCGGTGCTGACGACGGTCCTGCTGGTCCGGGATCGGTACGGGTGGCTGGTCACGCTCATCGCGCTGTCCGCAAACATGGGAGTGATTTGGGTCATGCTGCGATCCTCCGAATGGCTCATGCGCCGGTTGGGCCGCGACGGCGCGCAAGTCATCTCAAAAATCTCAAGCCTCATCCTGACGGCCTTCGGGGTGATGCTCATCCGTCACGGGATCCTGTTAGCGACCGGGGGAGCGCTGCCGTAACATGAGTCCGTCATGCGGCGCATCTTGACCTTTGTCATGGCCGGCGGCAAGGGGGAGCGGCTGCTGCCGCTGACGAAGGATCGGGCCAAGCCGGCGGTCCCCTTCGGGGGGGTCTATCGGATCATCGACTTCACGCTCTCCAACTGCATCAACTCGGGGATTCGAAAAATCCACGTGCTCATCCAGTACAAGTCCATTTCGCTGCAGCGCCACCTGCGAATCGGCTGGAGCCTGTTTCACAGCGAGCTGGGCGAATATATCGATGTGATCCCCGCGCAGCATCGCACCGGGGAACGCTGGTACCTGGGCACCGCCGATGCGATCTACCAGAACATCTACTCCATTGAGCAGGAGCAGCCCGACTACGTCCTGGTCCTGGCGGGGGATCATGTCTACAAGATGAACTACGCGGACATGCTGGCGTTCCATCAGGCCCACGACGCGGCCGTCACCATCGGCGTCATCGAGATGGACGAGGAGCGGGCGAAGGGATTTGGGATCGTGGAGGTCGACGCCACCGGCCGAATTATCGGGTTCGAAGAGAAGCCCACCCGGCCGAAAACGATTCCAGGCCAGCCGGGGCGCTGCTATGTCTCGATGGGGATTTACCTGTTCGACCGGATGTTCCTTGAGCAGGCCCTGATCGAGGATGCGCGGCGTTCGGAGAGCAGCCACGATTTCGGCCGGGATGTCATCCCGGCGGTGGCGCGGGGCGTCCGGGTCATGGCGTACAACTTCAAGGATGAGAATAAGAACGCCTCCAAGTACTGGCGGGATATCGGAACACTCGATGCCTACTATGAGGCGAACATGGATCTCATCCACGTCACCCCGATGTGCAACCTCTATGATCGGGACTGGCCCATCCGGACCTCCCATGAGCAGTGGCCCCCGGCCAAGACGGTATTCGCCGACGAAGCGACCGGGCGGGTCGGCACGGCGCTCGATTCCTTGGTGTGCAATGGGTGCATCATCAGCGGGGGCATCGTCCGGCGCAGCGTCCTCTCGCCTGATGTGCGGATCAACAGCTTCGCGACGGTGGAGGATGCCATCCTGATGGAGCATGTGGAGGTGGGACGCTACGCGAAGATTCGACGGGCCATCGTCGACAAGGACGTGGTGATCCCGCGCTATGCGGAAATCGGGTACCACGTGGACGAGGACCGGCGCCGCTTTACGGTGACGGAATCCGGGATCGTCGTTGTGGGCAAGGGGACGGTGATCGAAGAGCCCCGTCCTGCGGTGTCCCTGACAGGCACCTGAGCAGGCCTCCTCACGCGGGGGGCAGGAGCGCCATGAGCGAGTTACGAATCGGGACGCACGCGTTCTCATCACGCCTGATTGTCGGGACCGGCAAGTACGCGACCCCTGCGATGATGCGCGAAGCGATTGAGGCCTCGGGGGCCCAGCTGGTGACCGTCGCGGTTCGCCGCATCAATCTGGATCGGCCGCATGAGGCGGGCCTGCTGGATGAGTTGGATCGCTCGCGGATCACCCTGCTGCCGAACACGGCCGGCTGCTACACGGCGGAGGAGGCCATCCGCACCGCGCGCTTCGGCCGGGAAGCCGGGCTGTCCAACCTGGTGAAACTCGAGGTCATCGGCGATCCCAAGACGCTGCTCCCGGACACCGAAGCGCTGCTGCACGCAACCCGCGTCCTGGTGAGCGAGGGCTTCCTGGTGATGCCCTACACCAACGACGACCCCGTCATGGCGAAGAAGCTTGAAGCGGCGGGGGCGGCCTGCGTGATGCCCCTGGCGGCCCCGATCGGCTCAGGGCAGGGCATCGTGAATCCGCTGAACATCCAATTCATCCTTGAGGCGGTGTCGATCCCGGTTATTGTGGATGCCGGCGTCGGCACGGCCTCCGACGCGGCGGTGGCGATGGAGCTGGGGGCCGACGGGGTCCTCATGAATACCGCGATTGCCTGCGCCCAGGATCCGGTGAAGATGGCCCGGGCGATGCGGCTGGCGGTTGAGGCGGGACGGCTGGCCTACGAAGGCGGCCGCATCCCCAAGAAGCGGTTTGCCAGCGCCTCCAGCCCCGTTGAAGGCGTCATCACACGGCCCGCCGCCAGCGGGATCGAGGCCGCACCGGTCCACCGCTTATGACGCACACGATGACATCCAGGACGACGACGCGAACGTACCGTATCGCGGTGATCCCAGGAGACGGCACCGGCCCGGAGGTAATTGCCGAAGGGCGCAAGGTGCTGGACGCATCGGCTCGCCAAGGGGGGTTCCGCATCGAGTGGCGCAGCTACGATCTGGGCGGTGAGCGGTATCTGAAGACGGGCGAAACGCTGCCGGGAAGCCTCCTCAACGAGCTGCGCTCGGCCGACGCCATCTATCTTGGCGCGATCGGCCATCCGGAGGTCGCGCCTGGCATTCTCG
>JACPXS010000044.1 GCA_016196415.1 Candidatus Omnitrophota bacterium | reverse complement strand
TTACCGGGTGCCGCGGAGCCGGGTTCCCTTCGGCCGCCCGCAGAACCAGCGCGATAGTCGCTGGGCGAGGACGGACGAAGGGTGGCGTAGCGGCAGGCCCCGGTAAATTAAGGCACCACCCACGGCGGGCTCCGCTTGACAGCGCATGGGGCGGCGAGGAGAATGGAACCCGCACGTGGATGGTGCACGTCGGGCCAACCCGGAGAAATCAGCCGTTGGCTTCCCCAAGATGCAGCGACCCCCGTTCCTCGCAATCGCTTGCGCGCTGACTGTCGGCTGGCTCAGCCCCAGCGCGGTGGCGGCGATGCCTCGCCCCTCTGCCGCCCAGCGGCGCGTGGACGCGCTGTTCCATGCCATGGCAAGGGAAGCGGCTGATCCAAGCGACCGGGCGGCCATGGAACGGCTGGTGACGGTCTTCGCTGAGCGCGGATCGGTGAGCTCGCCGCGCGACGGCGCCTGGGTCGTGTTGACCTTTCATCGCGAGGGGGCGCTGGAGGCGGTCCAGGTCAACGCCGCTCGACTGCTCGCTGCGCCACCGCTCATTCAACGAGCAGTCATCCTCCATGAAGTGGAGCACCTGAAGTGGGCCACGCAGACCCGCCGCGCATTGAGCGCGCCTCCTGCGCCCTTCGATACCCTCCATCATGTGGTCCGGGTGTTGGTCGATGATGAGGCGCGGGCCTACCGGCGAGACATCCAGTATGTGGTTGAGTGCCTCAACACCCACGGAGGACTTACGGCTTATCTGGCAAGCCTTCCACCAACCGAGCGCCTGCAGGTCCAGCAGTATTATCAGCGCACGGTTGAGCCGTTTCTCACGGCGGCCGGAAGCATTGATGAGCGGAGCCTTCGGCAAGACCTCATCTTTCTGCAGGCATTCCCACGCCACTATCCCCGCTACTATGAAGCGGCGCTGATGTGGGAAGCCGTGCAGGGCCACATCGAAGTCCGACGGGACCAGCGCGGGGTGTGGCGTCCTGCCCGCCTGCTTTCACCGACCGCCTTCCTGGCGTGGCTGCTTCCTTAACGCCGTCTTTTTCTACGTCTTTTTCGGCCCCCCCCTTGACGAATTCCCAGGCCATCAGGTAAGGTTGTACCAAGAAGCGAGCGGACGTTGACAATCGCTTCGTCCGATTAGGGCAAACCATTCGAAAGAGTGGGGCGCAAAGCTAGAGGGCCTACACCCTGCACGACGCAGGGCAAGGCAGCCAGTTGCCGGATTCGGTTCACAGGTGACGGATCGCGCCCCTTGTCGTTGAAGCCAGGGGCGTTTTTTTATTGGCCGTTGACTTGGAGGTGGGATATGGCTACGCACCGGATGTGGGGCGCATGGGCAGTCGGGGTCAGCTCGCTTCTTGCCGTCACTCCACTCGTCGCAGCGGCGGATGACGCGACCGCTCCTGAGGCGCATACCGGAACTTCCGCAGAGGCCGCTCACGTGGAAGCCAATGCCGATGCGACCCACGAGGAAATTCTCAAGACCATCGAAGAAACGAGGCGCACCGATCCTGAGCTCGCCGCTGAAATGGAAAACCAGCTTCACCTGATGGACGCAGGCCAGCTCGATCTTCATTCCGGGCTTGGAACGGGTGGGCAGGGCGACGCGCCTGCAGATCTCGCTGGAGCTCAGCCCACGACAAGCGGGATTGATCGGCGGCTGATCGGTCCGCCGGTCGATGCCGGAGGGACACCCCCTGGGGCAACCGCCGAGCAGACGCAGCGCTACGAGCAGGTCCAGTCAGACCCTCGGATGGGAGAGGTCAGACGCCAATTTGAGTCCGGAGGGATCACCGAATCGCAAGCCAGAGAACAGGTGTTCGAGGTGTTGAGGGACCACGGGATTGAGCCTGCCAACGGGCGAGAATGGGACCATGAAGGGATCGGGCAGGACGGCTTCGGGAGAGAAGGCACCCTGCCAGAGGTCGTTGGGCGCGAGGAGCGAGGCGCGGGTTTTGAGCGCGCCCTTGAGCAGATGGCTCCTGAGGCGCGTGAACAGATGGAACGGCTCTACGGGGGGCATGAGGCCGAGGGCCGCGAGGTGTTTGAGCGGGACTATCGAGCCACAGAGACCGCAGCGCGTGAATCGGCTGGAACTCATGAAGTCGAGCGCGGGGTCGAGATGCCAGAGCGCACCGAGATGCCAGAGCGCACCATGGAAACCCCGCTCCGAGAATCCCCTGAGGTTGTCACTCGCGAATACCAGGCGCCACAGCACGACTACGAGCACCCGGAGTATCCAGGACAGCCACCGCAACCATGACGAGGAGAGCCCTGTCTGGATGACGGCAGCCAGACGCAGCGGACGCGAACGTCGCAAGAACACGGGAGGGACAGATGAGTCAAGGGCCCATGTGTCGAGCACTTCAGATCGGTCTCGTGGTGGCGGGCTTGACGTGCCCAGCCTTGCCAATCGCGTGGGCGCAGCTTGAAGACGTCGATCCGGCCCTCCACGCGGCCGTCGAGGCGCTGGTCAAGCAGGATCCGGAGGTGGCGCAGAATCCCGAGCTGGCGCAGATTTGCCGCAACGTGGCTGAAGCCACGGTGCTGGATCCGCGGGAACGCGCTGCCGTCACCCGTGAGGTGGTCGAGCTTCATCGGGAAGGCGTCAACGTCAATGACGTGATCCCGAAAGAGGTCCGAGAGGCCGTCCGCGAGGAGTTCACGCGCGTGCAGGGACAGATGCGCGAACAGCTTGATGGATTGCGCGCGAGCGATCCGGGGAAAGCTCGCGAGATGGAGCTGTCCATCCGGGAAGGCGAGCGCTGCATGCAGGCGTTTGAGCAAGGTGAGCGGTACGTGCCGTCTCCCGAGATGGTGTCCCATGCCGAAGGGATGATGCGCGAGTGGGAAACCGACGCGATTGCCCACGGCGCTCCGCCGGAGTTCGTGGAGCAAGCCCGTGCTGAGTTCGCCCGTTGGTCGATGAGCGGCGAAACCTCGTTTGGGGGAATGACGGGAGGTCCAGGCGAGATGGGCGGCGGGCCAGGCGGCATGCCGAGCCTTGAGCAGATGGAACAGATGGTGGCCAACGGCCAGATGACGCCGGAGCAGCTCCAGATGGCGAAGGATTACACGCAAGGGGGCTTTGAACACATGGGTCCCGGCCCAGGGGCCTTTGAGTCGTACGGGCCCTCAGGCGGCAACATGGAGGCGTATGGCCCAGGCGCCGACGCCCACATGAGCAGTCCCACGGAAGCGTTTGAAAAGTGGGCGTCGAGCCCCGAGGCCCAGTACGTCAGCCGTGAGCAACTCGAGCAGTACCGCGAAATGGCGGAACAAGGTCAGAAGGACCAGATGCAGCGGGAGTTTGAGAATCAAACCTACGATAACAAGCAGCAGCAACAGTACGACCAGTCCCAGCCTCCACCGAGCGGGGAAGTGCTTGTGGCCATTCACGATCACACCAGTCCAGGAGGGCCGCCGGATGGGATTCCGGATGAATACCACTACGATGTGAATGGAGACGGGATTGCGGATCACGCGCACCCCAACCCGCATTAACCAGTCGTCTTGCGCATGACACAACCCCCGCCGTCTCCTTGAGACGGCGGGGGTTGTGGTTCTGGACTCGTGGTGGTGTGAGTCTGAGTGCTGTTAGAACTTTGCGGTCACCGTCAGCGCGTGCTTGGTGTTATCGTACTCGCCGGTAGGTTCATTGGATCCCAAGTGATCAAAGGTGAGCGCATAGGCGATCTTCCAGGTCTCGTTGAGATCGTAGCTGGCGGAGCTGCTCAGCGTGGTCTTGTCGTCGTAGCGGGCCTCGGCATCGATGCCGGAGACGGTGCGCTTGTCGTAGTTCTTTCGCTCAAAGGCGTAGCTTGCACTGGCATACAGTTTTTTGGTGACATTGCCGCTGACCGATCCGGTGACCTTACAGACCTGCGAGTCGTAGAAGTCGGTCCGGGCGTCGTTGGAGTCGTTCCAGTAATACTCGTTTTCCATCGAGAGCAGCGCGTCCTTCACCGTCGTGCCGACCTTATAGCGGATCCGGTGTCGGATATCCTTCCGGTCATTGCGGGTCTCGGCCCCGGCGCCATCCCGCGCGTTCTTCCTCGTATAGTCGCGGAGGAACCACTCGTACTGGATCTGGTGGTACCAGGACTTCAAGAGGTTCTGCCGCAGGCGGCCGACCGTCTTGAGATTCCGGTAGCTCGAGTCGTTGGCCGTCGGGTAATAGTTGTACTCGATGTCCGTCCACCACTCAAGGCGCCACCTCCGGCCGGGGACCCAGCGCAGCTTCGTGGCGGTCAGGGTGTGATCGGTGTAATCGCCATCCCCGTACTCGAGGTATTTATCGTAGACCCCGGAGTAGCTGCTCTGCCAATCGAGCGTGGGGCTGAGTTTTTTTGAGAGCAGGACGTAGGCGCTTTCTTCAAACATGGTATCCCCTTTACGCGAGGAGGAGTTGGCAGGATTGGTTTCGTACGCGACGGTCTCTGACAGCTCTCCAGAAAGCTTCAATCGACGAGCGCTCCGACGGGCTTCGAGGATCTTCATTGCTCTGCGCTTGATGGCCGCGAGCGCTTCTTCCGGAGGGACCGAAGCGGTCAAGGGGGGGAGCTCGGCCGCCGAAAGATCAGGAGGCGCGCCGGCTACCCAGAGGAGCGCCAGACTGCCACAGGCAAGCATCCAGACGAGCTTATGGTTGGCGGTCACGGAGGAGCTCCTCCTTCTGTTCCCAGTACTCTTGTCGTCGCTCAAGCCATCGGGCGCGCGCCAGCGCCTCGTCGATGGCGGTCCGCTCACTCACTTTCGCTTCGTCGATCAGCTCATGCAGGAGCGCTTCAAGATTTTTTCGCTCCTTGCGCAACTGCTCAAGCTCCTCGTAGAGGACCGTCTTCGCCGCCGGATCGCTGGCGTTAAGCAGCGCCTCCTTGCGCCGCACCATTTGTTGGTAGATGGCCCCCAGCGCCTCCTGGATTTCCTTAATCTGCGCCTCCAGTTCCGGATCGGTTGGAACCGGAATGGCTTCAAGCCACGGCTCGTTCAATTCCAACTCGTTGGGGGCGGATTCGTTGGCAGGCGTGGGCTTCTGGGAAGACGGCTCAT
>JACPXS010000029.1 GCA_016196415.1 Candidatus Omnitrophota bacterium | reverse complement strand
GGCACCCTCCTCGCCGCCTTCCTCCCCGGGCTCACGCCCGGGGCTTCCGGCGAAGGAGGGTGATTTCACAGCTTTGCCAGTAAGATGCCAGCCTCAATGGAGAGGTCGCGGATTACCGCGCTGCGATTGGATAGGATCCCAGCACCCGCAGCAGCGAGGTCGATCGCTCCAGCGCTTTGAGCGCCCGTTTGACCCGGGGCTCGCTCATGTGGCCTTCGAAATCGATGAAAAACAGGTATTCCCACGCTTTTCGCTTTGACGGTCGGGACTCAATCTTCGTCAGGTTGATCCGCTCCCGCTTGAAAGGAACCAATGCATCGTGTAGTGCCCCAGGGTTGTCCTTAAGGGCAAACAACAGCGAGGTCTTGTGACGCCGTCCACGTTTCGGTTCCTCAAGTCCAAGAACGAGGAAACGGGTCTTGTTTTCCCGGCTCTCTGGAATTGGAAGAGCCCGTAAGCCAAGAGCATCTGCCAGCTCCGCTCGACCGATAGCTGCTCGCTCGAGTGGGCCGATTCTCCCTCCTTCCGACCAGACACTCGAATCTTCCAGTATGTGCTGTACGGCCTCTGATGTCGAACCTGTCTCTACACATTGCGCGTCCCTGAGGTGCGTGTCCAACCAATGGCGGCATTGCGCTAATGCTTGTGGGTGCGAAAGGACCGCTTTGATGGTCGCTAACTTTGCTCCCTTGCGAACGATCAAATAGTGTTGAATGGGCCGCTCCACTTCTCCTTGAATCTTGACAGGTGAACGCTTGAAGTCGATGAATCGGTCCAGCGTATGGGTCACTGCTCCTTCCAAAGAGTTTTCTACTGGCACAACGCCGTAGTGGGCTTTCTGGCGTTCCACAAGATGGAAGACATCATCAACTGTTGGAGCATGAATGTAGTGCATCCGTTTGCCGAACTTCGCCAGCGCGGCCATATGGGTGTTCGTATTTTCCGGACCTAAATACGCAATGCTCAGCATGTCTCTAAACGTGCCTGGCACTTCTTATGATGGCTTGGCGAGGTGATGCTGCCGACGGCGGCATTGCGTCAAGATGGCCTGAAAGATGCGCCGCGCGGCGACGGCGGTGAGCGGTCCTCGATTCTTGCGCATCACGTGGCGCAGCACGAACGCCTCGCGCTTCGGATCAAAGACCGGCCACTTCTTTTGGTGTTTGATCCGGCCGACCTCGAGAGCGAGTTGGGCGCGCTGGTTGAGGAGGCGCAGGAGCTGTTCGTCGAGCCGGTCGATGCGCCGGCGCACGGCCGCCAGCCCAGCCCTTATCCCAACCCCCTCCTTAGCCATCGAGTCCTGCAGGGGTCGCTTGCTCGGCACTCAGCGCTGTGTGGACAGCGACCTCGTTTGCTTGGACCGGCTGTGCGGCGGCGGCCGGATCGGACGGCCCGGCATCGGCGCTTTCCGGCTCCTTCAGCGTCGGCAGCTCGAGATGGGGCAGCGCCTCAAGGGATTTGAGTCCGAAGTGGCGCAGGAATTCCGGCGTGGTCGCGTAGAGAAACGGCCGGCCTGGACTGTCCTTGCGTCCGGCTGCGCGGATAAACCGGCGCTCCATCAAGGTCTCCAGCGACGCGGCGACATCCACCCCTCGGATCGCCTCAATCTCGGCTTTGGTGATCGGTTGGCGGTACGCGATGATCGCCAGCGTCTCCAGCGCGGCGGCGCTCACTGAATCGGGTTTCGGCGTCTGAAGGGCCCGCGTGATCCACAGTGCAAGGTGCTCGTCCGTCACCATCTGGTAGCCTCCGGCCACCTCTTGGATGTAGAACGCCCGCGACGAGCTTCGGTAGTCGGCGTTCAGCGTCCCGATCAGCCCCCGAATGGCGGCCGATTCGACGTCAGGAAGCACTTCGCTGAGCCGCTTCAACGACACCGGCTGGCCGAATACAAAGAGCAACGCTTCGATCACCCGCTTCGCTTCCTGTCCGTCCATGCGCTCCCTTCCCCCTCGTGATCCGCTGCGCGCGACCGTCCCGGCTGGTCGCCTCCATGACATGCCCCTATCAACAGCACAGGCGTTCAAGGGTCAAGGCTGAAGGGTCCAGGGGAAGATCGTGCCTGGCGCTTTGACCCTCGACCCGTGAACAGCACGCCCCAGGTCTGTTCGTGAGGCGCGCTTAGCCCGACGCAAAACTCGCCTCCCGCACGGCGATGACGATCTCCGCGAAGGGACGCTCCTGAATGGCCCGTGCCACGCACTGCCGCATCAACTCCAACAAGGCGAGAAAGGTGACGACCAGTTCCAGCTTGCTCTTCTCCGGGATGAACAGCTCAAGGAATCGAACCTGGCGTTTCACCGTCAGGAGCATGCGCAGCTCTTGGACCTTCATTTCCACCGTCCACGGCTCGGCTTTGACTTCATAGATCGGCGCGCTCGCCTTGGCCAGCACTCTCGCAAAGGCGCTCATGAGGTTTGTAATGCCCACCTCGATAGGCGCTTCGCCACCAGCAGCCTCTCCCCCTGGCTCGCTCGCCGACGGCTCGATTGAGCGCGTGAAGTGTTGATGCTGCAATGCGTGCAGCTCAGCCAAGAGTTGGGCGACGGTCTTGAACTGCTCGTACTCTTTCAGCCGTCGCTCCAGCTCCTCGAGGCTCACGGGCACGGCTTCGTCCTCCTCCGTCTTCGGAGGCTCCGGGAGGAGCCCGCGCGCTTTCAACGCCACCAGGCTGCCCAACAGCGGCAGCGGCTCGGCAAGCTGGTTTAAGTCGATCTCGGCGCGTTTCACCTGATGGAGGTACTGACTCGTCAGCTCCACCAATTTGATGAGGAAGACGTCAATGAGATTGAGCTTCGCCAGCTCCACCAGAAGCGGAAGCGGCCCCTCGTAAAGATCCGCGTCCACCTCGTATCGCATTCCGTTAGCCCGTTAGCCCGTTAGCCCGTTGGCCCGTTGAACGACGAACCGGCTGAACCGGCTCAACGGGCAAACCGGCTAAGCCGAAGGCTCGCTTCACTTCGGCGAGCGTCTGGCGCGCGACGGCTCGCGCCTTCGCCGCGCCTTCTTGCAGGATCCGCTCCAGCTCCTCCACCTTGCCGGTGTACCGCTTCCGGGTGATGCGGAACGGCTCCGTGACCTGGATGAGCTGCTCGGCCAACTCCTGCTTGTTCTGGACACAGCCCCGTTTGGCCGTGCGACATTCCTCCCAGAAGCGCTGGGAGCGATCCGGAGCGAACAGGCGCCAGTAGTTGCACACGTTGCACTGCTCCGGATGGCCCGGATCGGTCATCTTAATGCGACGCGGGTCGGTGAACATCGTCTGGGCGATCGTACGGATCGTCTCAACGGACGCTGAGAGATTGATCGTGTTGCCGTAGCTCTTCGACATCTTCCTCCCGTCGGTGCCCAAGAGCTTCGGCGCCTCGGTAAGAATGGCCTGGGGTTCAGGAAACAGCGTGAGGTGACGCAAGGCATGGAACCGCCGCACAATTTCCCGCGCCAGCTCCAGGTGCGGCAACTGGTCCTCTCCCACCGGGACCGCCTGCGCTTTATAGAGCAGGATGTCCGCGGCCTGCAACACGGGATAGCCCAAAAAGCCGTAGGTCGTCAGATCGCGGCCTTGGACTTCCCGTAATTGCTCTTTGTATGTCGGCACGCGCTCCACCCACCCCAGCGGGGTGATCACCGCGAGCAGGGTGAAGAGCTCCGCGTGCTCTGGGACGTCCGACTGGCGGAAGACCACGCTTCGCGCCGGATCGATCCCATAGGCCAGCCAATCCATGACGTTCTCATACGACCACTCCCGAATGCGCTCCGGATGCTCGTACTCGCTCATGAGGGCGTGGTAGTCCGCGACCATGAAGAAGCACTCATACTGGTCTTGGAGCTTCTTCCAGTTCGCCAGCGCCCCGACCAGGTGGCCGAGGTGGAGCTGGCCGGTGGGCCGCATCCCGCTCAGGAGCCGCGGGTTCATGTGTGGAGCCCCACGGGCAAGCCCGTGGTACCTTCCTCTCCTACTACGCCCGTGGGGCGGAACCTCTCCGAAGCCACCCGCTCTTCGCCTTCCTCCCCGCCCTGCTGCGCCGCAGCGAAGCTCCGGCTTCGCAGAGGCGAGCCCAAGGGCGGGGCGTCCGGCGAAGGAGGGTGAATGACCCTGGGAAGGTGAGACGCGAAGCCGCGTAGCGAGGACATGCAATGGGTGCGTGTCTGCGGGTGTCAGGCCGGAGTATGGTTCACGGACACCGCCAGCGAGTGCCTCGACTCGTTTGACTTGCTTGATTGGTCCGCTTGGTCATTCGACTTCGCTCAGGACCGAGTCCCGAGCGTGAGTCGAGGGACTCGGCACTCGTGCTGAGCGAGGGTGAACCACCGACCGTGTCACCGCGCATTGCAATCGAGTCGAAGCACTAGCTGAGCTTGCGTGCGACCTCTTTCCGTTCCCACGCTTCGAGGAGATCGCCGAGTTGCACATCAAGATTCCCCTCAAGCAGAATCCCGCACTCCAAGCCTTCCTGGACTTCGCGCACGTCATCCTTCACCCGCTTGAGGCTGGCGATCTTCGTCTCGGCAAGCCGTTCCCGTCCTCGGATGACGCGCATGACGCAGTCGCGCCGCACAGCACCCTTGGTCACCATGCAGCCCGCGACAATCCCGGATTTCGAGACTTGGAAGAGCCGACGGACCTCCGCGCGCCCCACAAAGTTCTCTTCGATCGCCGGCTCCAGCAACCCCTCGATGGCCGCGGTAATCGCCCCCACCAGCTCATAGATGATCTGGTAGATGTGAACGTCCACCCCTTCAGCGACGGCGAGCACCTGCACCTTGGGCTCGATGCCGACGTGGAACCCCACCAGGATCGCATCCGAGGCGGCCGCAAGGATCACGTCGGACTCGTTGATGTCCCCAGACCCCACGTGCAGCAGCTTAAATTGGACGCCATACTTGGCGGTATCCAATTTCTGAAGGCTTTGGACGATCGCTTCGAGCGAGCCCTGGACGTCCGCTTTCAGAATCAGCCGCAGCTCTTTCAACTGCCCTTCGGTAATCCGCTGGTGGAGCTCTTGCAGCGTGATCCGTTTCGGATGGACGACCGCGCGCTGCTCTTCGCGCTCCCGACGCTGCTCGGCCAGCTGCCTGGCCAGCTTCTCATTCGCGACCACCAGGAACCGATCCCCGGCTTTCGGCACCTCAGGAATCCCCAAGACCTCCACCGGCCTGGCCGGACCGGCCTCTTTGATCCGGTGACCACGAGCATCGCTCATGGCGCGGACTCGGCCGGCCAGATGGCCGATGAGGAGGGTTTCACCCACCCGCAGCGTCCCCTGCTGCACCAGGAGCGTGGCCACCGGCCCGCGGTCTTTCGTCTGCTTCGCCTCGATGACAACCCCGCGAGCCGGCGTGGTCGGATCGGCTTTGAGCTCCAGCAGCTCGGCTTCCAGGAGGAGCATTTCGAGCAACGCATCGATGCCCTGGCGCATCTTGGCGGAGACCGGCACCATGATGGTTTTCCCGCCCCAATCCTCGCCGATGAGCCCGTACTGCGTCAATTGCTGCTTCACTTTCTGCACGTTGGCTTCCGGCTTGTCGACCTTATTGATCGCCACCACGATGGGAACGCCGGCCGCCTTGGCGTGGTCGATCGCTTCAACCGTTTGAGGCATGATCCCGTCATCCGCGGCGACGACCAGCACCACGACATCCGTCACATTGGCGCCTCGGGCGCGCAGCGCCGAAAACGCCTCATGACCCGGCGTATCCAAGAACGTGACGCGCCCCTTCTCGAGCAGCACCTCGTAGGCCCCGATATGCTGCGTAATCCCGCCGGCCTCCTTCTCCGCAACCTTCGCCCGGCGAATCGCATCCAAGAGGCTGGTCTTGCCGTGATCGACGTGGCCCATGAAGGTCACGACAGGCGCCCGGGGCACCAGGTGGGCCGGATCCGGCTCGCACGCTTGGATGAGCTGCTCTTCGAGGGTCGGCTGCGGCGCCACCTCGAAGTGAAACGCACGCGCCACGTTGATCACGGTGGCTTCGTTGAGCGGCTGGACGATAGACGCAAAGATCTTCTGCTGGATGAGGTACTTGATGATCTCGCTGGCCTTCACGTCCATGTTGTCCGCCAGGTCTTTCACGGTCATGGGGAACTTCAGCTCAAGCTGTTTCGGAGGACCGGCCGGAGCGGGAGGCGCTTCAGGCGCCTGGGTCGGCTCGGCGGCTGGCGGTTGCGGCTTGCCAGGCGCGGAGGCGACCGTCTTCTGGACCGGGGCAGCAACCGGCGGGGCGGTCTTCGTCGACGCAGGAGGCTTGGGCACTTCAACCGCTTTCGGCTGCGGTGCCGGGGTCGTGGGAGGCGCAAGCGTCGCCGCAGTCGCCCGCGCGGAACGTGCCTGGACGGCCATGGCCGCGTCAGGTGTGCGCGCAACGGTCGTTGTTGAGCCGGCAGCGCTAGCGGCGGAGCGAGGCACGTGCAGGGCTGGGCCGGATGGGGGCTTCGAGGGGCTAGTGGGCTGCCCGGTCCCTGGCGCCTGTTTTGGCGCTCCTGGGGATGGCTTCGCCGAGGCAACAGGCTTTTTCATCGGAGCCGTTTTGACGAGAGCCGGTTGCGCCTTCACGCCGGTTTTTGTCGAGACGGACGATCTCGTGACTGCGGCGGGTTTCTTGGGGGGGTGAGTGGGTTTCGCCAGCGCCTTGCGAGCCCGATTCACCGCATCGGCATCCAGCGTGCTCATCGGCCCTTTCGCCTCAATCTTGAACGCTTTGAGTTTGGCGAGCAGATCCTTTGAGTGCAGATGGAGCGCTTTGGCAAGCTCATGCACCCGCATGTCAGCCTCCAGATTCTCCGGCCTGCTCGCCGGTTTGACCCGGCTCCTCGTCGCGGCCCTCCGGAGGCGGTTCGGCGTGCGTGTCCTCATCCGACCCCTCGGCAGAGGATCGGTCAGTTTCCGACGTCGACTCAGCAGCAGGCGCCTCGGGCGCGGATTCCGTCGGCGCAGGGACCGATGTGTCTTTGGTCGTCGGGACCTTGGCGGTGAGCGCCGCGTTGGCCGACTCCAGCAGTTTTTGGGCTGTCTTTTCTCCAATGCCCTCGATGGCGGTGAGGGCCTCCACCGTCATCGACGCCAACTGTTGCACCGTCGTGACGTGCGCCTTCTTCAAGCGCTCCTCCAGGGAAGGGCCAACCCCGGGAAGATTCCGGAGCGAGACGTTGGCGACGGTGAGTTGGCTGCGGCTGGTGATTTCCAGCTGCCATCCGGTGAGCTTGGAGGCCAGCCGGACGTTTTGCCCTCGCTTGCCAATGGCGAGCGACAGTTGGTCATCCTCGACGATGACCACCGCCTGTTTCGCTTCGTCGTGCGCCTCAATGTCGGCGATCTTGGCGGGCGAGAGGGCGGCGGCGATAAAGGCCTTGATGTCGTCATGCCACCGGATAATATCGACTTTCTCACCGTGGAGCTCCCGGACAATATTTTTCACCCGCGTGCCGCGCATCCCCACACAGGCGCCGACACAGTCCACTCGCTCGTCCTTCGAGGCCACCGCGATCTTGGTGCGATCCCCCGGCTCGCGGGCGATCCCTTTGATCTCGACAATGCCCTCGGCGATCTCTGGCACCTCAAGCACAAACAGCCCCTTGATAAATCCCTCATGGGTTCGTGAGAGGACGACCGACGGGCCTTTGCCGTCCTTCCGGACTTCCAGGACATAGCCCTGGATCATGTCGCCCTGGTGGTATTCCTCATGCGGGATGCGCTCGGATTTTGGCAAGACCGCTTCCGCCCGCCCCAGCTCGACGATGATGTCGCCCCGCTCAAACCGATGGACCGCGCCCGCGATAATATCCCCAATCCGGCCCTGGAATTCGGCAAACACCACATCCCGCTCGGCTTCTCGGATCTTTTGAATGATCACCTGCTTGGCGGTTTGAGCGGCGATCCGTGTCAGATGCGCCGAGTCTACTGGCCGGCCGCCCACGAGGACAACCATGCGGCCCGTATGGCGATCCAGGGTCGCGGTCGCCTCCGTCTCTTCGCTTGCCCCTTCGCTCTTTTTGGCCGCCGTGGTGACTGCGGCCTCGATCGCCTGGATGAGGATTTCGCGGTCGATGCCTTTGTCCCGCTCAATCGCACTCAGAATTGAGAGCAGCTCGCCGTTCATTGTTCGTTGGCCTCACGGAATTACCACCGGATCGCTTTCTTCGCTCCGCGGATGTCCCCGAATGGAATCGTGATATTGCCCGACGGCGTCTTCAGCACGATCGCCTCGTGCTGGACGGCCAGCAGCATGCCCTGAAGGGTCTTCGCGCGGCCTTCGCCATCATCGAACTCCACCTGGAGGTTCTCTCCGAGCGTGCGCTCAAAATCCCGCTTGCTCACGAGGGGCCGATCAAGCCCGGGGGAGGAAACTTCAACAAGGTAGCTGCCGGCGATCAGGTCGGCGGCTTCCAGCGCCTCCCCAATGAGCCGGTTGGCCTTGGCGCACTCCTGAATCGTCACACCGCCCACCTTATCCACGAGCAGGCGAAGGAGCTGCTGCCGCCCCTGGGATCGACCGGTGAGCTCGACCAACTCCATCTCGCGCTCAGCGAGAATCGGCTCAACCAGCGCTTGGATGGCTTGAAGATCAGCCCCGTGCGATGCATCCATCAGGCATTCGGTATTCCGGATCAGAGAACAAAAAAAGTGGGGGCAACCCACTTTTTCTGCGGCCCAGCAAGTCTGGAGTACCCTACTACAGCGACGAGGCCTTGTCAAGCAGTTTGTGGACGAGCTCGATGAGATCCGCTCCTGCCGCCTGGGTCTTCTCCTTGGTCCTCCGTAGACAGACTTCTACCTGTCTGTGGCTCTGCCAGACTTTCCCGATCACCACTTGGATCGGGATGCCCACCAAATCTGCATCGTTGAGTTTGCTGCCCGGCGACTGCTCCCGGTCATCCAGCAAGACCTCGAAGCCTCCCCGGCTGAGTGTGTCATGCAGCTCCTGTCCCAGGCGCGCGTGCTCCGCGTTGTCTGGCGCCATCACACTCACCACGACATGAAACGGCGCCAGGGCCGGGTGCCAGATAATCCCCGCGGCATCGTGACGCTGCTCGATCGAGGCGGCGAGGATCCGGTTGATCCCGATGCCGTAGCAGCCCATGATCATGGGCGTGACTTCGCCAGTCGGACCTTGGACGACGGCCCCAAGCGCCTGGCTGTACTTCGTGCCCAACTTGAACACGTGGCCGACTTCGATCGCCTTGACGAACTCCAGCCGGCCCCGGCACGTTGGACAAGGATCCCGTTCGGTGACGATGCGCAAATCGGCGACGCGGCTTGGCTGAAAATCTCTTCCCGGATTGACGTTGATTAAATGCGTCTCGGCCTGGTTGGCCCCCGTCACCCCGTTGACGACTTCCATGACCGCGTAATCGGCCAGCATGCGGACGCCCTGGAGTTTCACCGGACCGGCAAACCCCACCGGCGCGCCGCTGAGCCGTTCAATGGTCACCGCGCCGGCGAGCTTCAGGCGGGGGACCCCGGCCACTCGGGCGAGCTTCGCCTCGTTGACCTCATGATCGCCACGGACCAACACGGCGAGGTGGTCAGTCCCGGCCTCATAGAGCAAGGTTTTGATCAGCTTCGTCGACGGCACGTTTAACAACTCGCT
>JACPXS010000047.1 GCA_016196415.1 Candidatus Omnitrophota bacterium | reverse complement strand
AGAAGGGTTGCCTTCATCCCTATTGTACCTTTTTTGTATCGCGTCCTCATTCCTTTGATTTTTTGGTAGCGGGTCAATTTGCCCTGGCGGGTGGCGCGGCGCAGGGCTCCCGGCTGCCCGGAGCCGACGACGGCGATAGTCCGGCGCGGCGAGGACAGCGGGGGTCGCGCAGCGGCAGGCCCTGCCAAACTTGACCGTTACCCCAAGCCGTAACACGTTGCGAACTGGCACAAAATGTGCTAGAGTAGAGACTCTTGCACAACCAATACCCATGACACTCCAACCCAAACAAACAATACAGCAACGATTAATCCTCGCGCCCAGCCTCACGTTGGCCCTCGAAGTGCTCCATATGACGACGTTGGAACTGCGCGAATTTCTTCAGCAACAGTCGGAAGAAAACCCCCTCCTTGAACTCGAAGAGCCCCAAGACGGATCAGCCGAAGACCCCATTCCCGAAGCAAACCGAGAGGAAGACGGCACCCCCTCCGCTAAGAAGGAAGAGTTGGCGGATGAGTGGCTCCCCGCCTGGGAACACGTCACGACGGACGCTGATCCTGTCGATGATGAGGCGCCGTGGAATCGATCGCTTGAGGAACGAGTCACGCGCGCACCCACGCTCTATGAGTTGCTCAAGATGCAGCTTGGCTGCCAGGAACTCTCCAGGGCGGAGGAACGGATTGGAGAGACCATTCTGCGCCATCTCAATGAGCACGGCTACCTGGAAGCCTCAGTGGAGGAACTCGCCGGCCAGACGGGAGCGGATCGGGAGCAGGTGGAGCGGATCCTCAGGCTCATCCAGCGATTCGACCCCCCAGGCATTGCCGCCCGAGACCTTCGGGAGTGCCTCATGATCCAACTAGAACACCAAAACGCCCATCGGAGCCTGGCCTACCGTATTGTCAGAGATCATTTCCCGCTGTTCGCCCAGCAGCGCCTCAGCGCGCTCGCGAGCGCCACTCGCTCGTCGCTCCAGGACGCTGAAGCCGCTTGCGCGCATCTGAAGCAGCTCAACCCCAAACCGACCCGGGCCGTCCCAGGAGAAGCCCCCCTCGCCCTCGTGCCGGATCTGATCATGCTCAAGCGAGAGCGGCATGATGACGTTGAGCTCAATGACCAAGAACTGCCGCAACTCCACATCAACGCTACCTATTACCGGATGCTGAGAAATCCAGAAACCTCCCCGGACGCGAAGGCCTTTTTGTTGAAAAAGTTTCGCCAGGCCCGTTGGGTGATTAAAGCCATCGATGAGCGCCAGGCGACCCTCCTGGCGATCGGTCGATGCCTCCTCAGTCTGCAACGAACGTTCGTGGAACAGGGACCGGCCGCGCTCAATCCCCTGACCCAATCGCAGGTCGCGCAGCTCATTGGCCGCCACGCCTCAACCGTCAGTCGCGCCATCGCGGGGAAAACGATTGATACCCCGTACGGGATCTTCCGCCTGGAGCAATTCTTCGCCAGCGGAGTCCCGCAACGTCGCGCCTCCCAACCTGACCCGCTCGCTCCTCTCGCTGGGAACGAGCCAGCCGGGCAGCCCCCTCACTTCGACAGCAACGCCCCCTCGCCTTCCCTGAGTTTCGTCTCGGATGCGAAGATCAAATCAGAAATCCAGCACCTCATCGAGGGGGAGGATGCTGCGCGTCCCTTAAGCGATGAGGCCCTTGCTGCGAGGCTCGGGCAGCGTAATATTACCGTTGCCAGACGGACAATCGCCAAGTACCGATCCAGCATCAAAATTCCCCCAGCCCATCTGCGCAAGCGCCGCTTCTAGCGAGCCGCCGGCAGGCCGTTGCTTCGTTCCGCCCCGCTACACATTCTTCCCCCCTCGTGCGCAGCGCATCACCATGAATTGACGCTCGTGCCCTCACGCCAACACGTTGGGGGTGGGGGCGTCGTGCCCTGGTAGGGAGCTGGAGCCCACGACCAACCTGTCCCGAGCGGAATCGAGGGAGGCCGTAGCCCGTGTCGAAGGGTCGAGGTGCTAGCTACTGGCGGGAGTCAACGTGGCGCGGAGACTACTTAAGGCGACCGTGGCGAGGTCCAGCAAGCGCCGAAGGAGCTCCGCATGGTCCTGCGTGAATCGCCGCTGCGGATCGGCGGTGCGAAGATTCAAGACGCCGATGGGTTCCGGTTGTGCCTCCAACGTCAGCGGGGCCACCAGCGAGGAAGCAAGCTCGCGCCGGGCCATACGCGCGCGCACGCGTTCATCCGGCGTGTGCGCATCGACGAACAGCACGGACCGCTCGGTGACCGCCAATCCGGCAATGCCCTCGCTTCGTTTCACGCGCGTCGTAGCGATCACCGCTTCACTCAATCCCTGCGCCGCTTGGATGTTGAGCGTCTCGCTGTGGGGGTCGTAGAGCATCACCGAGCCGCCATCGGCCCGAGTGGCCAGCACGGCGGCCTCCAAGAGCGACTGGAGGACGCGATCGCTATAGTAGGAGACCACTGCCCGGTCCACCCGGTGAAGGGGAGGCGCGATGGCGCCGAGCTGTTTCGCCTGATAGGCCAGCTGCACCAGCGAATCACCCACTTCCTGTAGGAGCGCGAGCACTGAACGGACTCCGGAAAACGTGTAGAGCTTCAACGAGAGCAAGAGCGTCCACAGGGACTGCGGATCCACCCCCATGGCGCTGGCGCGTTGACGAAACTGCAACTCCTCTTCTCGCTGGCCCACGATCAACGGCCCAATGATCACGTAGGCGAGGAGCTGGTCGCTGGGAACCTGGATGGGCACGGCGGCGTAGGTCACCCCCAGCGGGGTCGTCGCGCTGGAGGCCGTGCGGGGGAGGTCCTGGAGCGGGAGGAGCGATTCGAGCTCCTCCCCAACCTTCAGGAGGTTGATCACCCGATCGGGGGTCAATGTTGGGGGCCAGCTGGGAACCGCCAGGAGGACGTGGGAGGGACTGACCGTACGGATGGCGACGCCGAGCACCGTCGAGAAATGATCCTGCACGCGCTGCCAGCGCTGCGACCCAACCACGTCAAGCAGCGAGAGGGAGTTCGCTGCGTCTCGGTGGTCCATCACACACAACGAAACGCCATCACGGACGCGTTACGACGCCGGCTCACAATAACGTTAGGATGAGGAAGTGTGAATCCCGAGCTGCCGGATTTTATGGTAGAGCGTGGAGCGGTGAATCCCCAGTCGTTTCGCCGCCTCGGAACGGTTCCACCGGACCTCGGCAAGGACTTGTAAGATGATATCGCGCTCCGGCATCCTCAGCGCATCTTTCAACGCCGTCAGCCCCTCGCGGGCAGAGGCGCTGGGAGCGGATTCATGCGTCGGCTCCGGCGCGTCTTGAGTTGAGGTGTCGGTCGGAACGCAAATCTCATCCGGGAAATCCTCCACATCCAACCGCTCATGCTTGGCCAAGGTAACGGCGCGCTCCATGACGTTCTCAAGCTCGCGAATGTTGCCCGGCCAGGAGTAGCGCATCAACAGATGCAGCGCGTCGGGGCTGACGCCGGTGATGGTTTTCCCGAGCGACCGTGCGCCGCGCTCGATACAGTGCTGGATGAACAGAGAGAGGTCCAACTTACGCTCACGCAGCGGCGGCAGGCGGAGGGCGATGACGTTGAGCCGGTAGTAGAGATCTTCCCGGAACTTCCCCTGCTTGACAAGCTCTGAGAGTGTCCTGTTCGTCGCCGCAATGATGCGCACATCCACCCGGACGGTCCGCGTATCCCCGACCCGCTCATAGAGCCGCTCCTGGATGACCCGCAAGAGCTTGACTTGGAGGGCCGGGCTGAAGGCGTCGATTTCGTCCAGGAGGATCGTGCCGCCATCCGCGACTTCGAACCGTCCCTGCTTATCTCGAATCGCGCCGGTAAACGACCCCTTGACATGCCCGAAGAGCTCGCTTTCAAGGAGCGTCTCCGGCAGCGCCCCGCAACTGATCTCAACGAACGGGTGGTGGCGGCGCTTCGGATCGGCGCGGTGAATCGCTTGGGCGATCACCCGCTTGCCCGTCCCGCTTTCCCCTTCGAGCAGCACGGTGGCTGGGCTGTTCGCGACCGAGCGGATCACCGAGAAAAGCTTCTGCATGCTTGGATCCCGGCCAATGACCCCGGCAAACGGATCGTCGATGGCATCCAGCGGCGGGCTAACCTGGCTCAGGGCGCGGGTGACCGTCTGTTCCAGCTCCTCGGGATGGATCGGTTTGGTCAAGTAATCAAAGGCGCCTTCGCGGATGGCTTCGACGGCGGAGCTGATGTTGCCAAATCCGGTGATGAGCACCACGCTGATGTCCGGGTACTGCCGTTTGATGTGCGACAGGAGATGGATCCCGTCGACCTGGGGCATCTTCCAATCGGTGAGCACCAACTGAAAGGGACGCCGACGCAAATGCTCCATCGCCTCCGAGCCGTCGGATGCCATCTCCACGTCGTAGCGCCGCCCGCGGAGCATTTCATAGAGCGACCCGCGAATCAACGGGTCATCATCCACCACGAGGATCCGATTACGTTCCATGTGATTGGGCCTCCGTGGAGGGGGTCACCGGCACGTGGATCCGAAACGTCGCGCCCCCGCCAACTGCGCTGCCAAACTCCATCGTTCCGCCTGAGCGTTCTACGACTTCCTTGGCAATGATAAGCCCCAGCCCGCTTCCTTGGTGGATGGGCTTCGTTGAAAAGAACGGCTCAAAGATCCGTACGCGAATCTCCTCCGGGATTCCGGCTCCGGTATCCTCGACCTCGACGTCCACGTGCGAGGCGTTGTGCCGCGTTCGAATGGTCAAGGTCCCTCCGTGCGGCATCGCATCAAACGCGTTCTTCACCAGGTTGAGAATAGCATGCTGCAGCCCTCCATCCAGCACGGAGGGAAGCGCCTCGTCAAATTCCTTCACGATGCGGACTTGTTGGAATTTGGCGCGATGCTGCACCAACAGGAGGGCGTCCTCGATCAGCTTATTCAAAGACGCCGTTCGGCTCACCGGCGTGGTCACCTGGCGCGAGAACTCCAGAAAGGCCTGGACGGCCCGCACCATCCGATTCAATCCCTCGCTGATATGCGTGAGGTACTCGCGCACCGGCGCGTCCTCGCTCAGCTGCTCCAGAGCGAGATGGGTATAGCGCAGGACGCCATCGAGCGGGCTGTTGAGCTCATGGGCGATCCCTCGCGCCAGCTTGCCGATGGACGCCTGATACTCGGCTCGGCGGAGCCGGCGCTCCAGCGAAGCGACCTCGCTATTTTCGAGAATGGTGAGGAGCGTGCCTCGCGTGCTGGTCGTGCCATTGGGCACATGGGCCACACAGATCCGCAACCGCTTGTCCCCGGGACCCTGCACATCAAAATTGATCGCTTCAACGGCGGATTGGGCGGTCAGAAGCGAGGGGAGGGTGGCGGCGAAGGGGGTGTGGTTCCAGGCCGGCATGAGCTCCGTCAGCCGCTGTCCGAGCGCTTGCGCAGAATTCACGTTGAGGAGCTGTGCCGCAGCAGGGTTGAGATACTGAACCACCGCGTGGCGATCAAGCAACACCAGTCCACACGGTGCGACCATGACCAGCTGCTCGCACGCACCAACGACTTGGTTGTGATGATCCATACGGGTTTGGGTTGGTTTCCGGCTCGCCCGGATCGTTCTCGGATGGGGGTTGGAATGGTACCACGCTTTCGGGCGAACGTCAAGCGCTCTGACGGACCGCCTCAGGGGTGTGCGGCTATACATCAGGATGTCGTCTCTGTTCGACAGTGACCGTTTCCAAGGAGGTGAAAAACGCGAGCAGGCGGCGGTGGCTCGCCTCAAGCCGATCGATCGGGGTCGCGATCCTCACCAACGTGCCGGAGATCGGCGCGCGGTGGAGGGCCTCCATCACAAACCAGAGCTGCTGTTGATAGTAGCTGGGCGTGACGCGGCCGTTGGCGGTAAACCAGTACCACACTTCAATGGCATGGCCATCGCGGCCGACCGCCAAGCGCATCAGTCGGTGCTGCGCTCCATGGGCTGTCACCGTGATGGGTCCGCGCTGGAGCACGTCAAAGCTGCTGCCGAGATAGCACAGCTCTGGAGGGTGAAACGGCGTGCGGCTGCCAACGCCCCCCACTTGAGTGAACCAGACGGGGGGCTCATGCCCCATGCGGTATTCCTTTACCGAGATCTCCTCCGTCCCCAAGATCAGAGCGGATTGGTCCTCAACCTTGATGGGCATGCCAGCCCATACTCCAAACTGGTCTGGCACCGATGAGCCGGGATCGTGGAGGGCCTCGTTTCCCTGAGGCGGCCGCGTCAGCCGATCAGGCCGGCCCTGCTGGAGCACCCACGCGAACAGCAGGAGGCTCGCCAGGGCGATTCCTCGGGGTGCGCGAATCGTCATGCGGGCTTCGCCACGCGCGCCGTGAGCCAGATCAGCAGGCTCAACGAAACACCAAAGACCACGATCCCGGAACCCCAGTGGATGAAACTGTCGGCGATCCTCGAGCCGTAGACCGCCGCGAGCAGCGCCAGGAGCATGATGCGCGCCACGTTGGCGATGATCGCGATGGGGATGGCGGCGGCGATAATCGTCAGCTTGTGACGCCATGTGGCTGAGGGGGGCAGGCCGGCGGTCCACAGCGTGGCAAGGGCGATGAGGCTGATGAGTGAACGCAAACCGCTGCAGGTCTCATCGACGACGACCGCCATGCCAGGCACCTGGATGGTCGAGCCCGCCTGGAGCGCATGGATCCCCATGAGCTTGAGCGCAACGCTGGCCAGTGAAGCTGCCAGGAGCTTCATCTTGAAGCTGGTGGTAATCAGCAGGATGCTGGGTAACGGGACCATGAAGAGCAAAAAGAGCAGGGGCCCCTTCAGAGCCTGAAGCGTCGCGCGCCCCCAGCACGTCCACACCAACCCCCAGACCGCAACGACCATGGCGATCCCGGATACAAACCCGACCTGCCACCAACTGGCGAGCACATGGATTGCCGCCGCAGGAATCAGCAGGGCCAGTCCCCATCCATCGCCCTGGCCTGCGAGCCCGTTTAGGCTCGCGCGGCGCTGCCACACTAACCAGCCGCTGGCGAAGGGAACGATCCAGCCATGCGAGTAGAACGAGCTGTGCTCGGTGAACCGCGCAGCCATCCACACAAGCGTCGGCCAAAATAACAGCGCGAAGGCCCCTGTGAGGAGCAGGCCGAACAGCGCCTGACGAATGACCGGGCGGGTAAGCACCATGAAGGTCAGGGTGAGGGCGGAGGGGCGTCCGATGGACTCTGCGGGATGATGGTCAGCCCGAGCTGTTCGAGCTTCAGCTTGGCCATGTGTCCGTAGAGATGGTCGGGAAACTCTTCGAACAGCTGGGTGAACGTCTGCTCGGCTCTCTGGTGATTGCTGAGTTTTGCTTGGTAGATCGACCCCAAGGTGAGCAGGACCAGGGGACGGTTGACGCCCGTCTGAGTCGACGCCAACTCTTCCAAGAGTTCCGTCTCATGGTCCCAGTCTCCGAGCCGTTGGTAGGCAATAGCGAGGTAGCCTTTCACCTGCGTCACCAGCTCTGGCGTGGGGGCGTTGGGGATGGCTTTCGTATAGATGCCAACGGCGCGTTCATACGCGCGCGTGGCCTGATCCGGGGTGCCGGACTTCGCATACAGCGCCGCCACATAGAGCGGGACCTCCAACCCCAGGCGGCTCCACAGGTGGTAGTCGGTCACGTCATAGTAGGCCGCCGCCGCCTCCGCCCATTGCTGCTCAATTTCATAGCTTTTCGCGATGGCCACGCGCGCGTTCAAGCACAGCTCCTGCTCCTCGTGATACTCTCGCAGCACCCCGGCGTACGCCGCGCGGGCTTCGCGATAGTCTCGACGGAGCGCGTTGAGCGATCCAATGGCCATCTGGGCACGCGCTCCCCAGACGGTCCCTGGAACCGCCTGCGTGACCCGACGAAACGCCTCGATGGCCTGTGCGACTTGGGCCGGTTCCACGCGACCCGGGTCCTTCACGATGGGCGCGCTGAGCTGTTGGGCTCTCCAAAACAACCGTTCTCCTCGATACGACGCGCTGCACCCGGAGACGGCCCAGACGAGTGCGAGGCACGCCAGTCCCCCAGCGCCTTTCCTGAACGCACTCGCACGCCAATGCATGCACGCACCGGCCTCCTTAATCGCTCGCTGAGACAGCAACGGGGCTCTCCTTCAAGAATCCGCGCGGGACGGATCGCGCGCGACCGTGAGACCGCTGCGCCTGGAGGGAGGGGACATCCTGCGCCCGATGAATCCACCAGAGGTGAGCAATGCCGACGGTCAACAGGGCATCCGCCGCCATCATCACAAGCCATCGGCCGATGATGCAGAACACGGCGATCTCCGGAACCGTCTGCACCATCCAAGCGGCAAGGCGATTCTCCGGGACTGCGACGCTAAACCCGATGACCGCGGTGAGCGGAACCAGGACCATCAGCAGCGTGCTCATCGGATAGCGCGTGACTTCCCGAAAGCCCTGGAGGAGCGCGCGCCACCATGGGGCCCCGGTAAACACGGCAGCCGGGATCGCGTAGGCAAACAGCGTTTGGAGGCCAACGGTCAGTGCGACGATGGCCCAGAAGAGCCACGCCGAGCCGGCCGGCGCTGTGCGAACGAGCATCCCAACCGCACCCCGCGCCGCCGCCCAGGTGAGTCCCCAAAGGATCAGGACGGTGCCATAGCGCACGCGTCGACTCAGCAAGGCCTCGCGAAATGAGAGCCGTTGCCCTGTGTGGGTCTGCCAAACCATCACGCAGGCCACCCCGCTCATAAAAGCTCCGATGACGACTGAAGCCGCCAGGTAGGCATGGCGCATGGCATAGTAGACAAACCACAGATGCCACGGGTAGTGAAGAAATCGCTCACCAAAAACGTATCGAATCGGGGGGGCCAAGACGGTTGAATAGGGCGGCATCGGCGCCAACCAGACCAGACCGATCATCAGCGCTTCCACCGCAGCAATGATCCCGAACGGGATCCACAGCCTCCAGTGGGAGCCGAGCATCCGAGCCATCTGATACCAGGCACGCCGCACGTCCAGGATCATGCTGAGGGATCTATGGATGCGGGACGGTCGACCGACTCTTCGTTCGACTGGACCGACGCTTTCGAAACCAGGCCACGCCGAGCGCCCCGCCGCCAAACAGGGCAAGACTAGCCGGTTCCGGGTTATGAACGGTCGCCACGTCAGCGGCAAGGCCATCGCGACTCGTCCCGCCGAGACCAGGCACGCCACCTGCTCCAGAGGGGAGGGAGCCGAACGCGGAGGCCGCATCTGAGCTGCCGAGGTCATGGGAGAACCCGCTCTCGAATCCCAAACAGCCTGTTGAGAGCAACTGAACCGTGATGCTCAGTGCCAGTAATGCCCCTTGCCCGATTCGTCTCATTTGAGTCCCCCCAAATCTGACAGTCGAACCACTCTCTTATTTATTCACACGAACTGCTCTGTCGAAAACCAACTCGCTGGAATGTTCACAGGCTTCAGGCAGCGGGGCCTGCCACTGCGCCACCCCACGTCCGTCCTCGCCAAGCGACTATCGCGCTGGCGCTGCGGGCGGACACGAGGACCCCGGCTCCGCGTCACCCGCTGCTACGCAGCAGCTTTTCGACAGAGCACACATGAACTTAAAGAAGCAGGTTCCGTACCAGTTTTTCGTTTTTTTTGACATCAGAATCATGCTGTAACTCTTGTGGCGTCTAAGTGTTATCAAGTACCTGCCTTTCACAAAGTCCTTTGCCTGTCCACTCACTGCTCCCCTTTTGAAGAAAAGTGTGGCGGGCGTTGATAAAACTCGACGTTTTGTTGTGAGCCGACCTGACTTATGAAAACTCAACGATCAGCATTCTTATGTCATCATTGATACGGGATCCCTGTTTCTGCGAGAGATTCATACACCGAATCGATCTGATAGTGATCGGCGCTCTTCTAAAGGACAGCGCGAAACTCACACAGCGTGTTGCAGAGAACCGCCGCTCGATTGCTGGTGATGCGTCTGGCGGACTGGAGAGGCGAGCGCTATCGAATTAGCAAGAAAGACGCGTGGGGATGGACAGTTACTTGCCACGCCCTGTGAGGACCACCATCACGGTCCAGCTCAGGATGCGCAGATCGAGGGCGAGGCACATCCGTTTGATGTAGAGCACATCAAACCGTAATTTCCGTTTCACATCAGCGAGGGAGGT
>JACPXS010000046.1 GCA_016196415.1 Candidatus Omnitrophota bacterium | reverse complement strand
GAGGCAGCGCCGAGTCGAGGGACGACGGCGAGCGTCCGGCGCGGCGAGGACAGGTGGGGTGGCGCAGCGGCAGGCCCCGTCAAACTGAGGCACGACCTGGCCGCTAAGCGACTTGACTACGCGATTCGTCAGCGCCGCAAGAGGAACACCCCCACGATGACACAGACCACGCCAAGGGCGCGAGCGGCCGTGAGCGGCTCCCGCAGCACGACCCAGCCCAAGATCGCGGCCACAAGCGGATACGCGCCGGCGACCGGGGTGATCTGAGACACCGCCCCGGATTTGAGCGCCCGATAGAAGGCCAGCTGGCCGACGAAACTGGCCAGGAATCCCCCGCTGACGAGCCAGAGGATCGACGACCATCCGAGTCCACGGAGCGAAAGCCACGGCCTCCCGAAGAATCCGAAAAGGAGCAACCCGAACACGACGCCGAGACTGCGCACCATGACGCCCGCGGTCGGCGAGACCGCCCCTAACCCTAACTTTTCCATCAGCGGCACGACACCCCAGATACACGCGGTCAACACCGCCCAGAGAAACGCGCTCATTCCTCCTCCACTTCTGGTGTCAGGCCCCTCGCCTCAGTCAACGCACAGGGGGACCTGACACCAGCAGGGTCATTCTCGTCGAAACTGCTGCCAGAGACGGCGGAACCGACTTTCGTAGATGAGCTGGTAGCGCAGCGGCTGATCAGGAAAGGTTCTGGCCACCGCTTCGCGCAAGGCGGCTTGCCGGATTTCGATGTCCACGAGCGGACACTCCCCGGAGACAATCATCCCGCAGATGTGATCGGCTTGGCGCTGGAGCGCGCGCGCCGCGCCATCCTCCGCGCACAGCGCCTGGAGCCGCGCGATCAGCTCTTCTTCGACCGCCGCTCGATTGGCGCTGGAGAGCGGAATGAGCTCGACATCTTTTCGGCGCTTGAGCGCATCGAGCAATGGGCTCGACGATGGGCTCGCGGTGGCCACGACCGACGGCCCGCGGTCAAACGCGTCCTGGACCGCTTCGGTCAAGGGCTTGGAACAGCGCTCCATCGTCCCCAGCTCGTCCAAGAACAGAATCCCTGCACACTGCACCGCCCGGCGAATGACCGGCACCGCAACCTCGTCAAGCACCGAGACGTTCACCTGGTAGGGGCCGACGCGGACGCCGCCCTCTATCCGACGGTGCGCCAGCAGCACCTGCCGCCCATCAAGCGGGCTGAGCCAACAGCCCATCCGCTGCTCATGCTCCCGCAACTCTTCCGTCACAAACCCATCAATGGGACGGTTGGGAAGCGCCTGGATGAGGTGCTTCATCAGCGTGGTTTTTCCAATGCCAGGGCGACCCACGATCAAGAGATGTTTCATGCTCGTGCTGAGGGTGATGAGCAAAGCGACAATCGGCGCAGCGAGTCAGCAGGAGCCCTCGCCCGACTACTCAAGCGGAAGGGGCTTCCGCTTCGTCGCCTTCTGGAAGTATTCCAGGGTCGGTAGGATCGGCGCGTAGTCCTCGGGATAGGGGAGAAAGAAGGTCGCGGTTTCGTAGATCCCGACTCCGGTCCGCACCACCGCCTTGAACAGGCCGTAGCTGACCCCGGTCAAGAAACTCCCTCCGGTGTCCGTCTTGCTGTACCGTTTCTGGACATTCAGCGGAAGCTCAAGACAGCCGCCGAGCGCATTCGACAGCCCGCGCCCAAGCTTGGCAAAGGCCGGATGGAGGTTATAGCGTCCCATGACTTCCTCGACGCGGTCCTGCCCCGCGGAGGAGAACTGACCCTCGTCGCTCCGCGCCGGCGGCACACCACCCCACAGCGCCGAGACCACCAGCAGAATCCTGACAGGCCATGCGGTCCTCATCCAAGACTCCCTCCGTCGCAGTGTTGCGATGCTGTTGCAAACCGGCCAGGTCATGGCGTGATGGCCGCCTGATGGCATGATGAGCGAAAGGCGCTGCGGCCCGTTCGGGAAGGCGCCGGATCACGGATCACGCCGGCAGCCCGTAAACTCACCAGCCCGTCAGCGCCGATGATGAGGTGGTCCAGCACTTCGATGCCCAACAACGCCCCAGCCTCGACCAGCCGCTTGGTGATCTGCACATCTTGGGCCGACGGTTCCGGATCGCCCGAAGGATGATTGTGCGCCACGATCACGGCGGCTGCCGAAGCGGCAACGGCTTCCTTGAACAACTCTCGCGGATGAACCAGGGTGGCCGAGAGGCTTCCGACGGCGATCGGGCTGATGCGGATCACGCGATGCCGGGCATCCAACAAGATCGCCACGAAATGCTCTTTCTTCTTTTCCACCAGACGCGGTCGCAACAGCTCCGCTGCCGCCTCGGCGCTCTCAATCACCCGCGGTGGGCGCTGATGGGCGGGAAGCGCCATTCGGCGGGCCAGCTCGATCGCAGCCTTCAACTGCGCGGCTTTCGCCGGACCGATCCCATGCACCTGGGAAAGCTGTTCAACGGAAGCCTCGAACATCCCCCGCAGCGTTCCAAACGTCGAGAGCAACCGGCGGGCGCTGATCAGCACGGATTCGCCAGCCACCCCTCGCCCAAGGAGACAGGCGAGCAGCTCGTGTTCCGAGAGCGCCTCGGCCCCCAACTGGGTCAGCCGCTCGCGCGGACGCTCTGAGAGCGGAAGGTCTCGAATGGTTAACGCGGCCCGGTCTCCTGTGGAAGGATGCGGCCGTTCGGACCCGCTGCGCCCAAGGGCGCGCGTCGCAGGCGTGGATCGCGCAGGACGGCTTGAGGCCATCACTGGCGCTGCAGCTATCGGCATGGCTGGGGGCATCTTATCATAAGCGCGTCATCACGGCGAATGGGTTCGACTAGCAGGGTGCTGAAAAACTCCCCGTGTTCAAGGTTCAAGGGTGAAGGTTCAAGGAGGCTCGAAGCAGCTTCCGTCGAGCACGGCGGTTCCCTTGAACCTTGAGCCTCGAACCTTGAACCAGGCTGCGGGGTTTTTCCGCAGCCTGCTAGCGGGAATGCTTCACGCCGACTTTCGCGCACCATCGCTCCAGCGGACATCGGCTACACCACGGCGAGGTTGGATGGCAGAGGTTCTGCCCAAAAGCGACGAGCAGATCATTATAGCGTCGCCAATGCCGACGCGGGAGTTTGCGCCGAAGCGCCATCTCGGTCTGCTCAGGGGTGGCGGTTCGCACATACCCCCAGCGGTTGCTGATGCGATGGACATGCGTGTCGACGCAGATGCCGTCCTTCCGAAACGCCAGCGTCACCACGAGATTGGCCGTCTTGCGGCCGACCCCCTTGATCGTCAACAGCTCATCCAGATCATCCGGCACCCGCCCGCCATAGCGCGCTTGGAGCGCCCGGCACACGGAGAGGATGGTCCGGGCTTTCGTCCGATAGAACCCCACAGGATAGATGGCCCGTTCAATGGTTGCGGGCGAAAGGCGGAGCATCCGGGGTGGCGTGCAGGCCAATCGGAAGAGCCGCTGCGCGGCGCCGCGCGTGGTCTCATCCTTCGTGCGGAGGCTCAACAGGCAACTGATGAGTGTGGTGAACGGATCGTCCCGATAGCGGCCGACGACCGGCATCTCCCACCGGCGCACCAGCCGTTGTAACGCGCGGATCACCGCATCGATGGTCCGATGTGACACCATCTCGTTTGCCTTACCACACGCCTGCGAAGAGCTCGCGGATCTTCGCGGCGGGATCCGCGGCAGTCATGAAGGCTTCGCCGATCAAGACCGCATGGACGCCCAATCGTTGCATGCGCTTCACCTCATCGGCGGTGTGGATCCCGCTTTCCGCCACGATCACCTTCCCCGCAGGAATCCGCGGCACCAGCTTCGCCGAGAGATCCGGATCGATCGTGAAGGTGTGCAGGTCCCGGTGGTTGATGCCGATGACGTGAGCCCCGCACCTGAGCGCCAAAGAGAGTTCCGATTCGCTGTGCACCTCGACCAGCGACTCCATCCCGAGCGCATCGGCCGCCTGCAGGCATTCGAGTAGCGCCTCTTCCGGAAGGATCCTCGCAATGAGCAAGATCGCATCCGCTCCGTAGAACGCCGCTTCATAGACCTGGTAGGGATCGATGAGAAAATCTTTGCGCAGCGCGGGAATGTCCGTGAACTGCTTCGCATCGCGCAGGAAGTCCAGATGCCCCCCGAAGTAGGGCTCATCGGTCACCACCGAGAGGGCGGCCGCGCCCGCCTCCTGCAGGATCTGCGCAAGACTCACGGGATCGAAGCGCTCGCGCAGCATCCCGTGTGAGGGCGACTTGCGCTTGAGCTCCGCGATGAGCGAGAGCTTCCCGCTCACGCAAATCGCCTGACGAAAGCTGCGATCCGAGAGATGGTGCGCCATTCGACGCTTCAGCTCGTCAAAGGGGAGCTGCGATTTCGCGGAGGCGAGTTCCAGGTGTTTGCTCCTCAGGATCTCATCCAGCATGTCGGCTCAGCGTGATGACGTGCTCCAAGAGTGCGGAGGCCCGACCCGATGTCAGCGCCGCCTCCGCCTTCGCCATCCCCTCGGGGATGGTGCGCGCGTGTTCGGCGAGGTAGATGGCGCACCCGGCGTTGACCACAATGATATCGCGTGCCGGCCCTCGGGCTCCTCCAAGAACGGCTCGGGCCAGACGGACGTTGTCCGTGACATCCCCTCCCCGCAGATCGTCCAGGTTCGCCTGGGCCACGCCCAGCCTCTGCGGCGTGAGCCGTCCCTCGGTCAACTTCCCCGCGAGCACCTCCACGACCACCGTTTCGCCGGTTGTCGTCACCTCATCCAACCCGTCATGCCCATGGACGACCATGCCATGCCGAACCCCGAGCCGGATCAGCGCCTCCGCCATCGGCCGCATCAACCGAGCCTCCGAGACGCCCACCAATTGAAAGGTCAACGGAGCCGGATTGGCCAGCGGGCCGATGAGGTTGAAGAGCGTGCGGATCCCAAGCGCTTTGCGAATGGGCGCAACGAGCTTCATGGCGGGATGGAACCGAGGAGCGAAGCAGAAGCCGAAGCCGGCTTCTTCCAGGCAGCGCGCCACCTGGCGGGGGGACGCATCGAGATTGACGCCGAGCGCCTCCAAGAGATCGGCGCTGCCGCATCGGCTCGACGCCGCGCGATTGCCGTGCTTGGCGACCCGCACGCCGGCAGCCGCAGCGACGAGGGCCGCTAAGGTTGAAATATTGAAGGTGCCCTGACCGTTTCCGCCGGTGCCGCAGGTATCGCACAACTCATAGGGCCGCGAGAGCGGCAGGGTGAGCGCGTGCGCCCGGAACACCCCGACCGCCGCGGCAAGCTCCTCCGCGGTCTCTCCTCGCCTGGCCAGGGTCGTCAGAAAGGCCCGGATCTCTTCGGGCGAGCGCGCACCTCGGATGATGGCGGTCATGACCTGAGCCATCGCCTCAGCGGTTAAGGGCCGTTCAAACGACACCGTCGACATCTCACGAACGGTCAGCGAACCCGTCGAGACCGCTTGCGATGGAAGGCTCGGGCGAGCGCCAAAAAATTCTTCAGCAGATCCTTCCCCACTGCGGTGAGGATGGACTCCGGATGGAACTGGACGCCGTAGAGAGGCAGGACGCGATGCTGGAGCCCCATCACTTCCTCATCGGCAGTCCATGCGGTCACGGTGAGGGCCTTGGGCAGCGTCTCTCGTTTCACGATCAGGGAGTGGTACCGGGTGGCCTCAAAGGGATTGGGCAGCCCCTGCAGCAGCCCGGTTTGCGTGTGGTAGATGCGCGAGGTTTTGCCGTGCATGGGCCGTTTAGCCCGCACGACCTCCCCGCCAAATACGCCCGCATCCGACGGCCGCCCAGGCCCCGGAGAAATCACGATGCTGGAGGGTCGCAGCCGAGTGATCTGCGTGAGGCTGATGCGGTCGTTCCGCTTGACGAGGAGCTCTTCCCCAAGCTCCCCCAGGTACTGGACGAGGTTGTACGTGAAGGAGTCGTAGTTGTCGATCATCAACATCATCGAACACCACCTTTGGGTTGCGCGTTTCGCGTTTTCGCGTTGGCGCGTTAACGCGCAAACGGGCCAACGCGCTCACGCGCCAACCGTCCTTCCGCGGCGTCAATCGCCTTGAGCATTCCGGCGGCTTTGTTCAGCGTCTCCTGATACTCGCGAACCGGCTGCGAGTCGGCGACGATCCCGGCGCCCGCCTGGATGTACGCGCGGCGGTCTTTGATGAGGATCGTGCGGATCGTGATGCACGTATCGAGGTTGCCGGAAAAGCTGAGGTAGCCGACCGCTCCGGCATACGGGCCCCGGTCATGGCGCTCCAGCTCGGCGATGATCTCCATCGCTCGGACCTTCGGCGCCCCGGTCACCGTCCCCGCCGGAAACGTCGCTCGCAGCACATCGAAGGCGGTCCGGCCTGGTCGAAGGGTCGCCGTGACGCCGCTGACGAGATGCAGCACATGGGAGTACTTCTCCACCGCCATCAGCTCCGGGGTGTTGACCGAACCGGTCTTGGCGACGCGCCCCAAGTCGTTGCGGCCCAAATCGACGAGCATCAAGTGCTCGGCCCGCTCTTTCGGGCTCTCGCGCAACTGATGGATGAGCCGAGCCTCTTCCCGCTCGTTGCGCCCTCGGGGTCGCGTGCCGGCAATGGGCCGGGTTTCGAGATGACCGTCCTCACACCGCACCAGCATCTCTGGAGAGGAGCCGACCAGGCACAGCGAGCCGAACCGCAGAAAGAACATGTACGGCGAGGGGTTGAGGGAGCGCAGCGCGCGGTAGACGGCAAGCGGCTCGCATGACAGCGGCTGCTCCAGCCGCTGCGAGAGCACCACCTGGATGATGTCGCCCGCGCGGATCGACGCTTTGGCCCGACCGACCATCCGGGTAAACTCCAACCGGGTGAGGTTCGAACGGACCCGAGCCTCGCTGCGACGCGGGGCGCGCTTCGCCGGATGGCGAACCGGCATGGGCCGACGCAAGGTGGCGGCCAGCGTTTCGATGTCGCGCACCGCACGGCGGTAGACAAGCTCGGGGCGTTGGCCCTGCGTGTGCGCGTTGACCACGAGGAGGAAGATGTGCTGCGCGTGGTCGAAGATCACCATCGTCTCGGTCAACAGGAGCATGATGTCCGGCACGCGCAGGTCATTGAGCTGATGGACCGGCAGGCGCTCCAGGAACTGGACGACGTTATAGCCTAGGTATCCCACCAAGCCCCCGCAAAACCGCGGCAACCCCGGCACCGGCACGAACCGGAACTGCCGCATCAAGCGCTCGACTTCTTCGAGCGGGTCTTCGGCGGCCTCAAACCGTCTCACAGAGGGCGCCGCCCGCCGGAGGTCTGACAGCTCCACGTGCCGCCCCACGCTCGTGAAGAGCAGCCGCGGCCGGCTGCCGAGGAAGG
>JACPXS010000031.1 GCA_016196415.1 Candidatus Omnitrophota bacterium | reverse complement strand
CGCTCCCAGCGCATTGAGCCGCTCGATGAGAGGAATTGGCGCGCATCGCTTCCCATTGACCTGCGTAGGGATCCCGCGCGAAAACCCAATCGTCACCTCCCCGGGCCGCGCGGCGGCGCGCTCGGGTGAGCGGATGGACCGATAGGTGTCCGCGGGCGGCTCAGTCCAGGGATTCTCAAGCACGCCCGCCTCAATGCTGGTGCCCCACAGGTTCTGGTCAATGCTGTAGGGGCTGCGTGTTGAGACATCGACCGGAATCCGGTAACGCGCCGCGTACGCGATCTCCTCTTCGCGCGAGCGAAACTCCCATTCCCGGACGGGCGCGAGAATCTCCAGGGATGGGTCGAGGATGCGCGCGGTCACTTCAAAGCGCACCTGATCATTCCCCTTTCCGGTGCAGCCATGCGCGATGGCCTTCGCACCCACGCGGTGCGCCACCTCCACGAGGTGTGTGGCAATCAACGGACGGGAGAGGGCCGTCGCGAGCAGGTATTTTCCTTCATACACCGCATGCGCCTGCAGCGCAGGCCAGCAGTATTCCGTGAGGAACTCATCGCGCAGATCCCGCACCATGACCCGTGAAGCGCCCGCGAGCTTCGCGCGCTTGATGGCCCGCGCCGCGGGCTCGCCTTGGCCGACGTTGGCCATGAAACAGATCACACGGTAGCCGCGTTCTGACAGCCACTTCACGCAGACCGAGGTATCTAACCCTCCCGAGTACGCTAACACGACAGTGTTCATCATGGCACTGCGGAATGCGGAATGCGGAATGAAACGCTTGAAATTCCGCTATCCGAATTCTCCTTCATCCTCATGGGGTTCCGAGCAGCATCAACAACAAGGCTTTCTGGACGTGCAGGCGGTTCTCGGCCTGCTCAAAAATCAACGATCGGTCGCTTTCCATCACATCCTCCGTGATCTCCTCGCCCCGATGGGCGGGCAGGCAGTGCATGACTCGACACCCGGAGGCGGCATGCGTCAAGAGCTCCCGAGTGACGCGGAAGGCCCGAAACGCGCTCAGCCGGCGAGCGCGCTCTCGCTCTTGCCCCATGCTCACCCACACATCGGTGTACACCGCATGCGCTCCCAAAACGGCGCGCCGAGGATCCGCCTCCCAACGGATCAGCGCTCCCCGAGCGCTTGCCCGGCGAGTCGCCTCCTTCCACACGGCCCCGTTGGGACGGTACCCGGCGGGCGTCGAGACGGTGAGGTGCACTCCCAGCATGGCGCAGCCCCCCGCCAAGGAATGGAGGACGTTATTCCCATCGCCGATATACGCGAGCCTCAGCCCTCGAAGGCGGCCAAACGTCTCCTGCAGCGTCAGGAAATCCGCCAGCGCCTGGCAGGGGTGCGCCAAGTCCGAGAGGCCGTTGATGACCGGAACGCTCGCGTAGGCGGCAACCTCTTCCGCGTCCCGGTGCGCGAACGTCCGCACCACGATGGCATCCACATACCGCGAGAGGACTCGCGCCACATCGTTGATGGGTTCCCGCCGGCCGAGCTGGATGTCCTCCTGCCCGAGAGAAATGACCGAGCCGCCTAATTGCAGCACCGCCACCTCAAACGCCACGCGGGTGCGCATTGAGGGCTTTTGGAACACCAGCGCCACGATGCGTCCCGCAAGGGCGCGGGCGCCAACCGTTCGATCCCGTTTGCACCGGGCCGCCTGCCGCAGCACGGTCAGCAACTCGCGCTCGCTGAGGTCTGACATGGTGAGGAAGTGCCGGGGCGCGGGCCTCATGGGATGGCTGCGATGAGCGCCTGCTCCACAATCGAGAGGGCGCGTTCGAGCTGGGCTCGTGTGATGGTCATCGCCGGCAAAAGACGCAGCACGCGCTCCTGCGTACAGTTGATCAGCACCCGCTTGGCCCGACAGGCGTCCACAATGGGACGGCCGTCGATGGCCAGCTCGATGCCGATCATGAACCCCCGCCCTCGAATGCCCCGGATGATCGGGACGCGACGCTGCAGGGCCTCCAGACGCTTGAAGATGACAGGGCTCAGGGTGTTGACCCGCTCCAACAGTTTCTGTTTTTCCACCGCTTCAAATACCGCCAGGAGGCACGCGCAGCCAAGGGGATTGCCTCCGTACGTCGTGGCATGAGTGCCCGGTGTCAGGACATCCGCCACCGGGCGCGCCGCCACCACCGCCCCGATGGGAAAGCCCCCACCCAGCGTCTTCGCCACCAAGAGCACATCGGGCGAGATCCCGCTGTGTTGATAGGCAAACCACGCCCCGGTCCGCCCAAGACCGGTTTGGATCTCATCCGCGATGAAGAGGAGGTGCTGCTCATCGCACAAGCGCCGCAGCCCCGTGAGGAACTCGTGGCTTGCCACGCGCACCCCGCCTTCGCCCTGGATCGGCTCGACCAACACGGCACAGGTGTTGGGCGTCAGCGCGCGGCGCACGGCATCAAGATCGTTGAAGGGCACGCGCACAAAGCCGGGCACCAGCGGCTCAAAGCCCTCCTGGTATTTGGACTGGCCCGTGGCGCTCATCGCCGCCATGGTGCGGCCATGGAAGGACTGCTCCATCGTGATGATCTCGTAACGGCCCTTGCCCCATCGACGGGCCAGCTTTACCGCCGTCTCCACCGCTTCCGCGCCGCTGTTGGTGAAGAACACCTTCCCATCGATGGAGGCCTCCGCCAATCGCTTCGCCGCCCGCCATTGCAGGGGATGATAGTAGTTGTTCGAGACGTGGAGGATTCGCCCGGCTTGCCCACGCAGAGCCGTCACCACCCAGGGATGGTTGTACCCGAGCCCGCTCACGCCCCAGCCGGGAAACAGGTCGAGGTACTCATGCCCCTCGACATCCCACACGCGGCTGCCCTTGGCTTTGGTGATCACCAGCGGGCTGCGGACGTACGTATTCATGACGTACCGATCGTACTGTTCGATTACCTGTGCGCTGGCTGGTTTCATCCGTCAAAGAATCGTACGTCCTTCTCGGTATCGGGACGCTTCTATTTTTTGCCCTGGCGTGCATCGGCAAAAATAGAAGTGTCCCGGGGTTTCGTCGGTCGCGTACCAGCGTATCATCGTACAATTTCCGTCCCGATCCCCTGCTTGGTGAACATCTCCAGCAACATCGCGTGCGGGATGGACGCGTCGATGATGTGCGTCTTGCGCACGCCTCCACGGAGCGCCTCCATGCACGCCCGCACTTTCGGAATCATGCCCGCCTGGATCACCCGACGCTGAATGAGCCGCTTCGCCTCGTTCACCGAGAGCGTCGAAATGAGCGAGCTCGCCTCGTTGGGCTGGCGCAGAATCCCCCGCACGTTGGTCAGCAGCACCAGCTTTTCCGCCTTCAGATGCACGGCGACTTCGCAGGCCACGTCGTCTGCGTTGATGTTGTACAGCCGGCGGCCTCCGTCGATCCCGACGGGGGACACCACCGGAATCGCCGAGCGCGCAACGATCGATCGAATCGCCGCCGTCCGGACGGTTTTGACGGAGCCGACGAAGCCCAACCGGGCCGCTCCCGGATGCGGCTCGGCCACGATGACGCCCCGGCGCGGTACAACGCCCACCGCGTGCCCATTCAGCGCCTCCACGTGGGCGACGAGCCGCCGGTTCACCTGCTCCAGCTCATGGTTCACCACCTGGATCGTCTCGCGATCCGTCACCCGCATCCCATCAATGAAGGCGCTGCGCTTTCCCGCCTCAGAGAGTTTCCGCGTGATCATCGGCCCGCCGCCGTGGACGAGCACGGGCCGGATGCCCACCGCGCTCAGGAAGACCAAATCCTGCAGGATGCCGCGCATGGCTGCGGGGTTGTCGATCGCGCTCCCCCCGTATTTGGCAACGATGATCTTGCCCCGAAACGCCTGCAGATACGGAAGCGCCTCGATCAGGACATCGGCCTTGCGAATCGATTCCTGCATGAGCTGGGTTGTGCGTTGGCGCGTTAACGCGCTGGCGCGTTGGGATTACGTCGGATAACTCGCATTTATGCGCACGTAATGCTCGGTTAGATCGCAACTCAACATCCGCCCCTCGGCGCGCCCTGCGTGCAACTGGATGCGCACCGTCGTCTCCGGATGAGCCAAGAGCTGTCGGGCGAGCATCTTTCCCAGTCGGACCGCGGCTCCCCGCCGCACCACGCGGTGCGGTCCAATAAAGATCTCAAGGCGCGCGGGGTCAAAGACCGCCGGCGAGGCGCCGATGGCCGCGGCGATGCGCCCTACGTTCGGATCGCCGCCGGCCAGCATCGTCTTGACGAGAAGGGAGCCGGCTACTCCTTGCGCGCACGCCTGGGCTTCGCGGGCGTTCCGCGCCCCGGCGACGCGGATCTCCGCGAGTTTCGTCACCCCTTCGCCATCCTGGACAATCAGCCGGGCGAGCCGCTCGCAGACCGCCGTGAGCATCGCCGAAAACATCCGGCTCACGGCGGTCCCCTGGCGGATCGTCACCCCGGAGCGTCCGCCGGCCAGGGCGAAGACCGTGTCATTGGTGCTCATGTCCCCATCGATGCTGATTCGGTTAAACGTCCGCGCAACGGCCTGGCGCAGCAGTGTTCGCAACCATGCCGGGGCGATCGCCACATCCGTCGTCACCACGCACAGCATGGTCGCCATCGAGGGGGCAATCATGCCGGCGCCCTTGGCCATGCCGCCCAGCCGGCACACCCGGCCATCGATCCTCGCTTCAACCGCCGCCTCTTTCACCCGGCGGTCCGTGGTGAGAATCGCTTGGGCCGCCTCGGCGTGGCGGGCGCGGCTAAGGCGGTCCGCCAACAATGGAATGACCCGTTGCATCCTCGAGACGGGCAGGCGCCGCCCAATGATGCCGGTGGAGGCCACGAGCACCTGCTCGTCATCGATCCCCAGCGTGTGCGCCACCGCGCGGCTGAGGATGAGCGCGTCACGCAGGCCCTGAGAGCCGGTGAGACAGTTGGCGCAGCCGCTATTGATCAGCACCGCTTGAGCGCGGCCATGGCGCAGCCGTTTCCGACTGATCACCACCGGCGCGGCCTTGACGCGGTTGGTCGTGAACACCCCGACGGCCGTGGCGGGATCATCGGCGGCCACGATGAGCGCGAGATCCGGCTTTCGGCTGCGCTTGATGCCTGCGCTGATTCCAGAGGCGCGAAAGCCCGCCGCGGCGGTCACGCCGCCCTGAATCCACTTCATCGCAAGAAAGAACGCTCGGGGCTCTGGGCTCGAGGCTCTGGGCAAGTGCCCCCAACCCCAAACCCTGAGCCCTCAGCCGGGCTGATCATCAGAGAAGCCCGGTGGTTTCCGGCCAGCCGTACATGACGTTGAGGTTCTGGATGGCCTGGCCTGATGCGCCCTTGGTCAGGTTATCGAGGGCGCTGCCGATGACGGCGCAGCCGAGTTCCGGGTTGGCGATGATGCCGATGTCGCAGTAGTTCGTCTCCACCACGTCCTTCAATTGCGGCAGCAGCCCGGGGCGCACACGAACAAACGGAGCCAGCGCAAGCGGATAGTGCTGCTGGTACGCCCGATTGAGCTCTTCAGTGCTCACCGAGGTGTTCACATAGAGCGTGGAGATCAACCCCCGCGTCACCGGAATCACCTGAGGGACAAATCCCATCAGGGCCCGTCGCCCGGTCACTCGCTCGATGGCCTGCAGGACCTCCGGCATATGCGGATGCTCGTGGACCTTGTACGCCCTGAGGTTTTCAGTCATCTCGGTAAAGAGCAGCGAGGGATCCGCCTTGCGCCCCGCTCCGCTTACGCCCGATTTCGCATCGACGAGCAATCGGCCGTCCTGCACCAGATGCTCGGCAAACAGCGGCAAGCATCCCAGCAAGATGCTGGTGGCGTAGCAGCCGGGGTTCGCCACGAGCGTGGCGCGCCGAATGTCGTCGCGGTAAAATTCCGGCAACCCGTAGGCGGTCTCGGCCCGGGCGAGCAACTCCGGGTGGGGATGCGTGAGCTGGTACCACCGAGGATACAGGGAGGGATCGTTCAGGCGAAAATCACCGCTCAGGTCGATGACCCGCGTCCCGGCCTTCAGCAGTTGTGGCGCGAGCTCCATCGCGGTGCCGTGCGGAAGCGCAAGGAAGGCGACGTCACACGCCTTGATGAGGCGCGCGTGATCCAGCGACTCGATCGGAAGGTCTAGCCGGCGCGCAAAGCGCGGATAGACTTCTGAGGCAGGGGTCGGGCGGTCCCACTTCGCTGAAGCCGCCAAGTAGGTAAGCTGAACATGGGGATGCTTGAGGAGCAACCGGATAAGCTCTTCGCCAGAGTACCCGGTCGCGCCCGCAATTGCGACGCGGAGTGTCGACATCTATGCGGTGGCGTGGCTGTCATCTTAACACAGAAATTTTGCTGCGCAAAATTCCTCAGTTGGTCTGTAGTACCTCAATTTGACGGGGCCTGCCACTGCGCCACCCCACCTGTCCTCGCCGCGCCGGACTCTCGCCGTCGTCGGCTGCGGGCAGGTGGGGGCCCCGGCTCCGCGTCACCCGTCAAACTGAGGCAGTACCAGTTGGTCGGTCGTGATCAATGTTCGGGATGACACGTTATCGTTTCGTCCACTGGAACCGTTTGCGGGCGCCCTTGTGGCCGTACTTCTTGCGCTCCTTCATGCGGGGATCGCGCGTCAAGAGCCCGGCCTGGCGGAGGTTCGTGCGGTACGCCGGATCAAGCGTCGCTAACGCCCGGGCGATGCCGAGCCGCATCGCGCCCGCCTGACCGGTTTTCCCGCCTCCGGTCACTTGAGCCACGACATCAAACTTTCCCAGCTGGTGCGTCAGGAGCAGCGGGGATCGAACAAACAACCGCAGCGATTCGCGCGGGAAGTACGCATCATAGGCCTCATGGTTGACCAGGATCGCCCCGGGACCAGGAACCAAGCGAACCTGCGCGATCGCTTCCTTCCGGCGTCCCGTCGCCCTGAGCGGCTGGGTCGGGGAACTTGGCGCAACCGGCTCAGCCATGGCCACGGCCTCCTTGACCCACCGTGAGCGGTTGCGGCTGCTGCGCCGCATGCGGATGGGTCGGACCCGCGTAGATTTTCAGCTTGCCCAGCAAGTGTCGGCCAAGCGGCCCGTCCGGCATCATGCCCTTCACCGCGTGCCGGAGCGCGCGATCGGGATGGGTCTGCAGGAGCTGTCCAAGCGTCTGTGTTTTTTGCCCTCCCGGATAGCCGGAGTAACGCTTGTAGATTTTCAGCATGAGTTTGTTTCCCGTCACGGCGATCTTCTCCGCGTTGATCACCACCACGCTATCGCCCGTGTCCAAAAACGGCGTGTACGTGACCTTATGCTTTCCTCGAAGAATCAGCGCAATGCGGCTGGCCAACCGTCCCAGCACTTGGTGCTGAGCATCGATGAGCATCCACCGACGAGCCACGGTCTTCGGATTTGGGATCGTTGTCGTCATCTCACTCACCACCGGGAGGACCAGAGTATGAGGAAGGACTGTAGCACAGGACGCCGCCGCTGTCAATCTTCTCCCTCGGGCCTGTCCTTT
>JACPXS010000028.1 GCA_016196415.1 Candidatus Omnitrophota bacterium | reverse complement strand
ATGAAGCCGAGGGAATGCGGAATGCGAAACGCGGAATGCGGAATGGCCAGCGAAGACATCGCAGAGGGTCGGACCAGCGATGCCGCTGCGGCCGAGTCATCTCCGGCATTCCGCATTCCGCATTCCGTATTCCGCATTCACGCGGACGATCCCTTTGCCGACTTTCAGCGCGGTTTCAATCGACTCCGTCAGCCGGGGCTTCACGTCCGGCTCAAGGCTCAGGCGGTCGATGACCACCTCGATGGTGTGGGCTCGTTTCTTGTCGAGCGTGATCGGCTCATCAAGGTCGCGCAGCGCGCCATCAACGCGCGCCCGCACGAATCCCTGGCGCTTCACATCCCGGAAGACCTCGGCAGACTCGCCCTTCCTGCCGCGAATGACGGGGGCCAGGATGGTGAACTGCGCGCCCATCGGAAGCTCCAGGACGCGCGAGACGATCTCTTGCGCCGACTGCCGGCTGATTGGAATCCTGCATCGGGGGCAATGCGGCTGGCCCACCCGCGCAAACCGCACGCGCAGATAGTCGTAGATCTCGGTCTGGGTCGCGACGGTCGAGCGGGGATTGGAGCCCGCCGTGCGCTGCTCAATAGCGATGGCCGGCGACAGACCCTCGATCGACTCGACGTCCGGCTTCTCCAGGCGATCCAGGAATTGACGGGCGTAGGCGGAGAGGCTTTCCACATAGCGCCGTTGGCCCTCGGCGTAGAGGGTATCGAATGCCAACGACGATTTGCCCGATCCGGACAAGCCCGTAATCACAATCAGCCGGTTGCGAGGCAGCGTGAGGTTGATGTGTTTGAGGTTATGCTCGAACGCCCCTCGAATGGTGATGGCATTGCCTGCCGTGGATCGCCCTACTCGTGATGATGAGGAGAACCCAGGCGCGCTTGCTGAGGCCTGAGCCGCCGGGGGCGCCTGAGCGGTATGGGAGACGACCCCGCCCGAATCCGTTGAATGACGAATCGATGGAAGCGATCCGGGCGTTGGTTCACGATGAGAGAGGGAACGCTCAGGCATAGGATGATTCGTTTCCGATTGGATTATAACGGCTGAGGGGGGTACGCTTCAACGTTTGGTAGTACGTGGTACTGTCCTAATTTGGCAGGGCCTGCCACTGCGCCACCCCACCTGTCCTCGCCACGACGGACTATCGCCGTCGTCGGCTGCGGGCAGTCGGGGGCCCCGGCTCCGCGTCACCCACCAAATTAGGACTACCCAACGTTTGGGGACGTTTCTTTTTTCGCTCTTGCGGGTGGGGCGACGCGCACTCATGCGTGCTGCGCGCGCCGCTTCCCCGTTCAGCGAGAGAAACGTCCCCAAACGCGTAAGCCCGAACGACGCGTTAGCGGCGTCGGCGGCGACGCTGGCCACCTCGGGCCATCTTTGCTCTCGAGATGTCCCCCTGCTTATCGACGAAGTACAGATAGCCGGGCTGTTTCTTCACGCCAACCTTTGCGACCTTTTCTGCCACGAGAAGTCACCCCCTCTCTACTCGTTGCCTGCTCGATTGTACCGCCGTTGCCACACCGGGTTGTGGCACCGAATTTCCCCTCGGATCGCGCGGCAACATGGCTCACGTGCCAATGCGCACTGAATCAAACACGCGTCCGAGCGTTGCGATCGCCGATCGAATCGCCAGTTCGCTCGTCTTGGGATTCGCGCTGGGTCGGCTCTCGATTCGGCACCGAATCCGACCGCAGTCCCCCCCGACGTCTAACTCATGGACGTTGCGGCTGATCGTTGGGTCCACGACGACCCGGATGCGCGCGCGCGCCTCCGGGCCTGCCGCAAGCGCCAGGGCGGCCGCCACATTGGTATTCTGGGGGAAGGCTTTCACGACCTCCCGCGGAGTGCCTTCGAAGATCACGCGGGGCCGCGTCAATCGGTTCAGGCGAAGCCGCTTGGCCAGGACATACGGAGCTTGGGCCAGCGCCCGCGGAGGCTTTCGAGTCGTTAAGGTGAGGCGGTGGATGCGTCCGACGGCCATCGCCTTCACCCCGTCAAGCCCGGCCAGAGCGCCGCTGGGGATGTGCACGGTGGCCTTCGTGCGACGGGCGAGCTGCTGCCATCTACGATCGCGCAACAACCCGCCCACGCTCATGACGAACACGCTCCGGCCCGCGCGAAGCGCCGATCGGACAAGCGATCCAGCGACATGGGAAGAAGCTGCTTCGATGATGAGGTGGCTTCTGCGAATCAGTTGAGGCAGCGGAGTGATAGGCGGGTGGGACTTGAGCCGTTTGGCCAGCGCAAGGGCGGAGGCATGATTCATATCGTGGAGCGCCGCGATCCTCGCTTGACGCGGGTAGCGCTGCTCCAGCGCCAGGGCAAGCTGCGATCCGATGGTGCCGCAGCCCACCAGCCCAACGCGCACCATCCTGTTGTGTTCACCGCTCACGCAAGCTCCGGTTGGCAGGCCAGCGACGGGGTCAGCACCTGTCGCACGCGGTTGCGCTCATCGAGCATCACGATTTTTGGCGACAGCCCCTCGAGCTCCTCAGGGGTGAACTGCGCATACGAAATCACGATCACGTTGTGCCCGGCCAAGATGAGCCGCGCCGCCGCCCCATTGACGCAGACCATCCCCGAGCCGGCGGGCCCTTCAATGCAATAGGTGACAATCCTGGCTCCGTTATCGACATCCACCACGTGGACCTGCTCATAGGGGACCAGATCGGCGGCTCGCATGAGCTGGGCATCTACGGTGAGGCTGCCCATGTAGTGGACGTTCGCCTCGGTCACCCGGGCGCCATGCAATTTTGACTTGCACATCGTACGTAACATGCGGTTGGTTCTCGCGTTGAGCGGGTGAGGCGTGAGCGCGTTGGTCGAACGCGGTGACGCGGCAACGCGTGCCAACGCCGCTCGTCCTCGACGGGGGCATTATGGCACGTCGACGAGAACATTGTCAACTAACCGTGTGCGGCCAAGCCGGGCGGCGACGAGGATCGCGACCCGCCCGTGCAGCCGCGCTTGCGGCTCAAGGGTATCGGCAGCCACGATGGCGACGTAATCGATCCGCGCGAGCGCTTCGCGCCGAAGGCGCGTTCGCATGGCGGCGAGCACGGGAGCCGCGCGACGCTCCCCGGCGCGAATGCGCCGACGCGCCTCCTGCAACACCCGGGATAGAACCGCGGCCCGTCTGCGCCGGGGTGCGCTCAGTGAGACGTTGCGAGAGCTCATGGCCAACCCGTCAGGCTCGCGCACCGTCGGCAGGACATGGATCGTGACCGGCAATCGCAGATCGCGAACCAGGCGGCGCACGATCAACGACTGCTGATAATCCTTTTGCCCGACATACGCGCGGGTGGGCCGGGTCACCTGAAACAGAATCGTCACGACCGTCGCCACCCCCCGAAAGTGTCCCGGCCGGACCTGCCCTTCCCACCGCTCAGCCAATGGCCCGACCTGGACGGTTGTCTGAAATCGCGGGGGGTAGAGCGCTTCGACCGAGGGCGCAAATACCACATCCGCACCGGCTTCACGCGAACGCTTCACGTCCCTGCGGAGGGTTCTCGGGTAGCGGGCCAAATCCTCGTGCGGGCCGAACTGGAGCGGATTCACAAACACCGTCACGATCACCACATCGTTCTGCGCCGCCGCGCGCCGGATCAGCGAGAGGTGGCCTTCATGCAGCGCTCCCATGGTGGGCACCACGCCGATCCGTTTGCCCTGCGCTTGGAAGCGGCGCGAAAGCCGCGCCATCCGGTCGATCGAGCGAACCACGGTCATCGCGTCATGGGGATTTCCGCCTCGCCGAGCGGCCCTTGCGGCACAGCCTCTTGCTGAAGGACCCGCTTCAGCAACTCGGCGATGGATTGGCGCAACACCGGATGCGTGAGCTCCGGGGTAAGCTCCGCCAACGGCTCAAGGACAAAGCGACGTTCGTGCAGGCGGGGATGGGGGATCTGCAGTCCGGGTTCCTGGACGATGCGATCGTCATAGAGCAACACGTCAAGATCGATGACGCGCGGCGCCCACCGCTCCCTCGCGGGCGCGCGGCCCACCGTTCGTTCGATGGCCTTCAACGCCTTCAGCAGCAGGCTTGGGGGGAGCGAGGTGTCGATTTCGGCGGCCGTGTTGAGGTAGAGCCCTTGAGGCGGGCCTCCAACGGGCGCGGTCTCACGCACCATCGCCATCTGGATGAGCCGCACGCCATCGAGCGCCGCCAGCGCCCGGAGCGCGCGAGAGATCATTGCGAGCCGATCCCCGTCATTTGAGCCCACCCCGATAAAGACACGGCTCATGGCGTTCCTCAACGGGAGGCTGCCGGTTTGCGATGATCCGATTCAGAGCACGTTGGCCAGGCGATCGACGGCTTCCTGGATGCGCTCCGTCGGCACGGTGAGGGAAAATCGGACGTAGCCTTCCCCGGATGGCCCGAACCCTACCCCCGGCGTGATGACAACGTGGGCCTGATGGAGGACGCGCTTCGCAAATGCGATCGAAGGTCCTTCGCCGGGCACGCGGGCCCAGACGTAGAAGCTCGCCCGGGGTTTGGGAACATGCCAGCCCGCGCGCGCTAACCCCTCCACCAGCAGATCCCGCCGGCGTTGGTAGGTGGCGACGGCCTGGTGGAGCGGCGTCTGATCCCCATCGAGCGCCTCGATGCCCGCCCACTGAATCGGTTGGAAGATGCCGGAGTCGAGATGGGTCTTCAATTGCGCCAGCGCCGCAATCAGCGACGCATTGCCGCACACCCATCCGATCCGCCAGCCCGTCATGTTGTAGGTTTTGGAAAGGCTGTGAAACTCCACCCCGACCGTTTTCGCCTCAGGCAGTTGAAGCAAACTGACGGGGGGATCTCCCTCAAAACTGATTTCTGAATAGGCGGCATCGTGCGCGACAGCGATGCCGAAGTCTTTGGCGAGTTGAATCGCTTCCGAGAACTGCTCCGCGCTCGCGACGGCGGCTGTGGGATTGTTGGGGTAGTTCAGAAAGAGGAGCTTGGCCCGACGGGCGGATCGTTGGCTGATCGCGCCGAGATCAGGGAAAAATCCGTTCTCGTCAAGCAGCGGCATTGAGACGACCTCGGCGCCGGCGAGCATGGCGCCGCTGCGGTAGGGCGGATAGCACGGGTCGGGAACCAGGACCGCATCGCCCGGGTTGGCCACCGCCAGCGGTAAATGGGCGATCCCCTCTTTCGAGCCAAGCAGAGGGAGGATTTCGGTGTCCGGATCGAGCGTCACGCCAAATCGCCGCTGGTACCAGCGCGCGATCGCCTCGCGCAGCGCGCGGATGCCTTCCGTAAAGCTGTAGCGATGGTTGGCGGGATCCTCGGCGGTCTCTTTGAGCCGCGCGAGAATATGGGCGGGGGTGGGGAGGTCCGGATCGCCGACCCCAAGATCGATGACATCCTTCCCTTCGCTTTGCAGCGCGCGTTTCGCTCGATCGATCTCGATAAAGAGGTAGGGCGGCAACTGCGTGACGCGATCGGCTTTCTCATAGCTGAGAGCGCCTTGGGTCATCGTCGTCTTGTGCTAGTGCTTCGACCAGATTGAAATGATCGGTTGATCATTTCAATCCTGCTCAGCACTCGTGGTGAGCCATCCATCAACACAACGTTGTCGAACCACTAGGGGGAGGCCCGAAGCACGTGGGACATGTCGTACAGGCCCGGGGGTTGGTTGATGACAAACCGGGCGGCGCGGAGCGCGCCTTGGGCAAACACGTCCCGGCTCTGGGCTCGATGGGTCAGCTCGATGCGTTCAGCCGGCCCGGCGAGGATCACCGTGTGATCACCGATGATATCGCCCGCCCGGATCGCATGGACCGGAATGGCGCTCGGCGGCCGATTGCTGGCCGAGGCGACTGCCTCCGCTAGGCGTTTGGCGGTTCCGCTCGGCGCGTCTTTTTTCTGGCGATGGTGGGCTTCCACGACTTCCACATCATACGCAGGGCCGAGCCGCTGCGCGGCCAACTGTGCGAGCTCAAAGAGCACGTTGACGCCGAGGCTCATGTTGGGGCTGAACACGATCGGGATGGTGTTGGCAGCCTGCCGCAACGCGGCTTGCTGAGCGTCCGAAAGCCCGGTCGTGCCGATCACCATCGGCTTGCGCAGCTGCTGGGCGAGCCCGGCGTGCGCCACCGTGACCTCCGGCGTCGTGAACTCAATGAGCACGTCCCCCCGGCTGATCCCGGCCTTGGCGTCATCGCTGACCGTCACGCTGAGGCCGGCGGGCCGCCCCAGCACGGTCCCAAGGTCGCGACCGATCGCCTCATGTCCGGTCGCCTCTAGCGCACCGCTGAGGGCAAAGGCCGGATCCTGGAGTGCTGCGGATGCAATACTGCGGCCCATACGACCGCAACAGCCTGAAATGACTAGACGCATTGGCATAGCAATGTCCTTCCGTCTTGGTAATGCCTTAGTTTGACGGGGCCTGCCGCTGCGCCACCCCACCTGTCCTCGCCGCGCCGGACGCTCGCCGTCGTCCCTAGACTCGGCGCTGCCTCGCTCGGGACGACGTCCTGAGCGGAGTCGAAGGACGTCGTCGGCTGCGGGCAGGCGGGGGCCCCGGCTCCGCGTCACCCATCAAACTGCGGCACCACCTAGGTCT
>JACPXS010000027.1 GCA_016196415.1 Candidatus Omnitrophota bacterium | reverse complement strand
GACATCGCTCCTCAAGTGGAGCCGCACGGCCGCCAGCAGCGCGGTCTCGATGGACGCCAGGGTGGACGGCTCATCTTTCGGCTGTGCGTCGCCTGGGTCCGCCGCCTGGGTTAGATCCCAGTACTTGCGCACCACATGCTGACCCTGCTCGACCAGCAGGGAGGTGGCCGGCTGCAACTGATGGACGCCCTCAAACAGGGTGTCTGATCCATGATCCAGCAGCCCGAAGGCCAGGTAGTCGTAGACCGCCGCCTCGTTGGGCCTCAGACGAACCCCGCACAGGGCCAGGGGTTTGATCTCCGAGGAGAACAGCAGGCGATTGCCGAGTTGGGCGTAGTACAGGGGCTTGATGCTGAAGCGGTCCGTGGCGCAGAGCAGACGCTTGCGCCCCAGATCCCACAGCCCGAAGGCAAACATCCCTTGAAAGCGCCCCAGGCAGTCCACCCCCCAGCGATCGTACGCCGCAAGGATCACCTCGGTGTCGGTGCGCGTTCGGAACGGATAGTCCTTCAGTTCCTCTCGCAGCTCCAGATAGTTGTACAGCTCCCCGTTGTAGACAATCCACGCCGTGCCGGCGGCGTTCGCCATCGGCTGTCGGCCCAAGGGACTCAGGTCGATGATGGACAGGCGCGTGTGGGCCATCCATCCCTCGTCGAACTCCTGGATGCCCTGATCATCCGGCCCTCGGTGCTCCAGGGCTGCCAGGACCCCCTGGGCGAGCTGGCGGCTGTCCCGATCTCCCAACATCCCGAAAATCCCGCACATGAGCGTGAGCAATCCTTAGCAGTGCATGGTGGAGATGGTGCCGTTGGCGAATTCCTTGAACAGGACGGGTCGTGCCCATCTCGTCGGCATGCGGCAGACCCGGAGGCGCAAGGCGTGCGGGTTGAGTCCCGGCAACGTCTCGCGGCTCAGCGCAAATCGATGGACTCCACATGGGGGAATCTCCGCGCTCAACACGGCGAGGCGATCCGCGGTGTCAGCCACGGCGAGCCGGACGGTCGAGGTCCGAGGCGTGCGATTGATGAGGATCACCAGGAGCCGCTGATAGTCTTCAAGGTTGACCGGCAGCTCCGGAGCCCAGTCGCGCGGTTGGGGCTGGGGGTACCACCGGCCGGTCCGTCCGTTGCCGTGGCGAAGGATCAGGGTCTTGTCCACACAGTGGACAAACGCCGGCTGGCGGGCGCGTGTGACGAATTCGATGTAGAAGCGGTGCCAGAAGTAAAAGGGGGCTTGGAACTCCCTGAGCGCCTCCAGCACGGCAGGCGGGATGTCCAGATGAAACAGGATCGTGCCGTACTCAAACACCGTCACGGACCCTGTGGTCGCCGTCTCCAGGGTCGGAAAGAAGATGCTGTAGAAATTGTTCAAGAGGACGTTGGTCTCGACGCGGTCGTCGCAGACCCAGTAGTACAGATCCTGAATCGTGCCCTGCCCTACCAACCGCGGTCGACTCCAATGCCGGCCGCTCAGCCGCATCGCGGATCGGAGCACCGACTTCACAGGAGCGGGCGCCAGTCGCTTGAGGGCCGCAAGCATCAGCCGCGACCTCCATTCAGCGCCGCATGGATCAGATCCCGCCAGGCCGCGACGGCCTGGCGCTTGAGCCGCTGGCGATCCTCAGCGACAAACGGCATGAGATAGCCCTGGGTCGGATGCGTGTGCTCGATGCTGACCCCTTTCAAGGCGGGGGCCAGGTTGAGGACCAGGACGGCGACGGCGGCGTTCTCACAGATCCCATACAAGCAGAAATGTGACAGCCCGTCCTGCGGATCCCGGGCCTGAAGGACGGCATCGTGCGGAATCAGCGCCCGCAGGTCCAGCACCCGCACCGCAAAGGCCGGCACCGCACACTGGCCAACCGCCACGCGACGGCCGTCGCCCGCGTGGATCGCGTAGGCGTAGTGGGCGGTCGTGGCGTAGCCGGGGTCCGTCGAGCAGTGAATCAAGACGATCGAGGTGCTCACGACGTCTGAGAGGACGACCTTTGTGGTGAAGGTGAGCACGACGGGCGAGGGTCGTCCCTCAAGGGGCTCATTGAAGCGAGGCGGGATCTCATAGACCAGGCCCCCGTGCGCTCCCCCGCTTCCGGGATACCCATACTGGACGTAGGCGCGGAAGAACCCGTAGTCGAGCCCATCCGGCAGCTCCACCGGCTCCGCCACGCCCCCCGATCGCCCCGTGAGACTGCGTGGCACTCGATGCGCGACGACGAGGTGGTTCTCCTGAAACCCGAACGGCTCAAGCAGCTTCGAGACCTGGAAGAACCCTCGCCGATGAGGAGGAATCTGGCCGAGGGCAAGGCGCCCGGCGAACGTCCCGTCCGGCGCGTAGACACTCAGATAGGCGTCGTAGGGCTCGGAGGGATGACGCCCCACCATGGGATCCTCCGAGCTGAGCCCGATGGCCAACTCCAAGCCCAGCGTCGGCAGGACCGCCGCCGGCGTCGAGATGAGGTTCAGGAGCGCGACGCGCATCGTGTCAGCCCGCCTGCCTGCTCGGCTTCCTCACGAGGTACCGCAAATCCCCTTCCCCCACGAGGTCGCGGTCTTCCGGAAAGCGAGTCAGCCGTTCGGAGGCGTCATAGATCTTTGCCCGCGGCAGATAGACCAGCTCGGTGAAGCCGCAGCGCCGCAGCCGGGATTCATACTCGTCGCGGCTCACCCGCTCCTGGATGGGCGTACACCAGTGATCCAGGTAGTTGAAGATCTTTCCCGGTGGGGCGCCGATGGCCTGCATCCACCGCATGGCGAAGCCCAACGGCACGGGACGCATCAGCGCGCGGATGACATCCACCAGCTCCCAGAAGAGACCTCCGCGTCCATAGACGAAGATGTAGGCCCGCCCGCCTGGTGTGAGGACGCGGAAGATTTCCTGCAGCCCCTTGACGGGATCGGCCGTGTGATGCACGACGCCGTTGGAGCAGACAACATCGAACCGCTCGGTCCACTCCTGAGGCATCGCCAGGACCGATCCGTGACAGAAACTGACCCGGTCCGCAACGCCAAGCCGGTGGCTGCGCTCAGTGGCCTGCCGAATCGCCTCCCGGCTGATGTCGATCCCCACCGACCACGTCGCCCCTAATCGGGCCATCGCCAGGGTATAGCGGCCGCTCCCGCAGCCGGCATCCAAGCAGGTGGCGCCATGCAGGAAATCCAGCGCGATGTTGTTGACCGCAAAGCGCTCTTCAAACAGACTGACGGTCCCCAGGAACGCTTCGTCGTCGTAGTTGGCCCAACACTGGCTGTAGAGCTCCGCCACGACCTCCTCAGGATCGCGCGGCGGCGGGCTGGGAGAGATGCTCTGCCGCATCGCGACCGGCCCGTGTGCCAGGAGCTCGTCGATGACGCCCAGCCGCTGGGCAAACGCCTCACGATCAAACGGGCGCTCTTGACTGCGAAGACCGTCATAGGACGCATACAACCCGAAGCTGACGACCAGACGAACCGCCGGGTTGACCCCAGCCGGATCGATCTCCTGGACCCTCTGCAGAATCCGCTGGAGCCGGCCTCTGAAGGCGTCCATCGTCAGCGCCGCCTCGGTGATCCCCTCGATCTCCATCACGATTCCCGGCCTGGGGCCTGTCGCGCGAGTCGCTTGTTGAATTCGGACGCTAACAGCTCAGCCAGCCGAAAGCCAATCCCCCCTTCATCCGAGACGTCGCCCTTCTCGTGCAGATCCACGATCGCAAACAGATCCCGCAACGGGATGAGCCCGATGTTGGTGCCGTAGAGCTTCCCCGCCTGCAGGTTGGTGGCCCGCGTGAGGGAGACCAACCCGCTGAGATCGCGGTAGAACGGGCGACGAACCGTTCTGGGGACATCAATCTCCTGTCCCACCACGTGCGGCCGCCCTGCTTCGTCAAGCGTCCAGTAGGCATGGAGCTCCTCATACGCCACAAAGGCGCAGTCCACCTGCTTGGCGAGGGCGGTCTCAATCACCAGGTCAATCAGGCCCGGGGGGCGAAAGGGATGCGTGATCTCCAGTTTCACCACCCAGTCGGTGTGGTAGCGCTCATGGGCTTGGAGCCAGTCAACGCAGTGTCGCAACACGTCGGTGACCGAGGCGGTCGGGTGACTCAAGGCCGGCGGCCTGATGAAGGGGACCTCAACGCCGTACGGCCGGCAGACCTCAGCAATGGCCTCGCTGTCGGTCGAGACCACCACGCGATCAACCAGGCGGGCGTCTTTCGCCGCCCGGAGCGTGTAGTCAATCAGCGGCCGGTCTCCGAGCATCGGCGAGGGCCCGTCTCGGAACTCTTCGTCTGAGCTGCGAATTGGAATCACGGCAAGAATCTTCTCAGGCATCGGTCACCCCGATGGCGGAGAGGAGCTGGTCAATCGAATGCTCGGTCACCGGCGTGGTGTAGCCATGCACGGACTCGGTGGCCTGCCGCCATTGGTCAGCCGCGTCCGGCTCGCTCATCGACGCGTAGCGCTGGAGGGCCTGCTGGACGGCCTCGGCCGAGGGAACCGCTTCCCGCCAGGTCCGCAATGCAAACAGGGGATCAAGCCCATCAGGTTCCTCCTCATCCTGCACGTAGATCGGCTTCAAGCCCTCCAGGAGCGCGTACAACACCACCGCGGAACCCCGATAGAGGACCACGGAGGAGCGTTTCAGATCCGGCTCAAGCGCCTCCGACGAGGAAATCTCGACGTTGGGGAAGCGCTCAGGCCCCCAGGCCAATGTCGGACGCACCTGGGCAAAGGGGAAGGCGGGATGGCAGCGAAAGATGAAGCGATGGTCAGGCAGCGACGGGGCGATGCGCATCGCCAGCTCAAACAAGCGCTTGGCTTCAGACCAGAGGCCCTCCGGCACCACCAGGACGGCCCGACGAGCGGGCCTCGGACCGCCCAGGGCGGCGCCATCTGATGGTGGGTAACGGAATGAGCCAAACGAGATCAGCCGTGAACCAGGATGAGCCGGTGTGAGCCTCGCCTGCGCCCATGGACCAAGACAGCACACCACGTCGGGCTGCCACCCGCGATCCGCGGCGTCCCGCGGCTGCAGCAGGGCGAGGTTGGACGGCTTCAGCCCTGTATGTTGGTAGCCCACCGTTCGACAAGACGGATCGGCGGTTTTCACCCCGCGCCACAGACACTGCTCCCAACTGTGCCCTTCATAGAGCGCCACGTAGGCATGAGGCCGCCACTGTCTGACCGCGGCGCGGCCGATCCAACACGATAGCCCGTTGCGCATCGTCTGCCGCGCCAAGCAGCCCCGCACGGCTCGCCATCCCACGGCCCGCACCACAGGATCCGACGCCCCGGCCGACATCCACGCCACGCGCACGGCAGCCAGGAACTGCCCGACGGCCACTCGCCACGGCGTCGCGGGATGCAGCAGCGCCAGCTCGGGCAGCCGGGCGGCGTCGCTCGTCGACATCTGAGCGTTGGCAAAGGCGCGCCACTGTTGAGGCCGTAAGGAGATCAGACTCCCCTCCCCACACAGCAGCAGCATCCGAACGCCTCGACGCGCCAGCCGCTCCTGAAGGTCACCATAGTAGAAATCGTCACCCTCAGGCAGTCGCTGAGTTCCAAAGCACCATGTCTTGCCCACGAGCACAAAGGCCTGCCGCTTCAAGATCGCCATCTCATGCCGCAGGCACCAGCGCAACCAGACCAGCGCCCCCCCGAGGTACAGGGCATACCCCAGCACCCGCAGGCCGTCTTCGAGGAGGAGCAGCGCCGTCCACAGCGTGGTGATGACCCGTCGCGGGATCATCGTCCAGAGGCGCGACCGAGTGGAACCCTGCTGCAGCGTCCGACAGGTCTTGAGCAGCTCTTCCTGGACCGGATGCAGCGGCGGCTTGATGCTCATCCATTGGATCCCCAGCACCGGCAGCAGGGGGCAGCGCCGACGCACCTCATGGAAGGCGGCGTGCAACCGCTCAAGCTGCGCCATCATGGACGCCCTGCCCCTACCCGTTCATGCTGAGCCAGGTGAGTGACCAGATCCCGCAGCCGTTGGGCATACGTCCGCTCGTCAAAGTGGAGATACCGACGCATCTGCTCCCGTAACGACACGCGGCGCCCTTGATCCCGTTCGAGCCGTCTGCACCGCTCGACCACGGCCAAGAAATCCTCGGCCAGATGACCGAAGTCTCGGCACAGACGGAAGCCCTCAATGGTCTCAATCCCTTTGAAGTGCTCCTGGCCCAGCGCCTTGTCTGGAGACAGCGGGTGCGCAGGGTCGTCATAGGCGATGACCAGCACGGGGGTCTCGCAGAGGGCCGACTCCATGATCATCGTGGAGAGCGGACAGATCACAAACTCGGCATGGCACAAGAGAGGCGGATAGTACTCCAGCGAGGGCATGAAGCCCTTGGCGGCCTCGTAGTCCTGGGTGGCCACGGTGCGAACGTACGCCTCCCGGACCTGCTCATCCATGATCACATGGCGGTACTGCTCCGGCTCAAACACATCAAAGCAGCTCCGGCGTTGCCTCCACGGGTGGGGGCGGTAGACGATTTTGAAGTCGGTGATGCCCCGTGACTCCATCACCGCCTCCAGGGCTCGCAGCGCAGAGATCTCGTCAAACGGGATCGCGCAGCCGGCAAACAGCACGTAGCGGAATGGGTACGGAGCAGGCGCTTGCTCCCGCGTGGCCTGAACGTAGGCGTCATAGATGGGAGCCCCGACGACAAACACCCGCCCAGGGGCTATCTCGTGGATCGTCTTGGCGTGCCGAACGCTCTCCTCGCTCCAGACGGCGAGATAATCCGGGGTTTCCGGAAAGACCAGCTTGCTCGACAAATTGTCCCAGCCGCTGATGAGGAACAGCGTGGGGATCTGCAACCGCTTGCCTAACCGAGCCATGTCGATCAGCAGCGGATCGGTCACGGCTGAGGGAGCGATCACCAGGTCGGGTCTGAGGTCTAGGAGCACCTGCTTCAACGGCTGGTTCTCTCCTGTCAGACGCATGAGGGCTGACCAAGTGAGCGCTCGCAGGCCTGGCGCCGCCAGCGCGGTGTATTTCACGCGATCCCTGAGCCGAAATCTCGTGTCGGCCTTGATCCGGAAGGTCGAGGACCGGTGGCGATACCCAAACATCAGGACGTAGCTCAACTCGGTGTACAGGCGCCTGCGTCGGGGCTCAATCTGGATGGCCCCCAGGTAGTGGCGTTGTTGCTCCAACAAGGCCGGATGCCTCAGGGGGCCGGAGAGGTAGTACGTCTCATGGCCGTCACCGTCAAGCTCAGAGAAGGCCCCGCTGCTGACGAAGTTCCTGACGTAGAAATCGCTGCTGATCAGGATCAAGATCCTCATCGCGCACTCCGGAGCGCCCCGACGCCCGCCATGCGGCCGGGTCGGGATTTCGTCAGATGCGCTGAGAGGCGGCTCGCCAGCGAAGCCCCATCGAGCTTGTGGTACTGAAGCGCCTGTTGAGCCGTCCCACAGGCCGGGTGGCCCTCAACCCCGAAGACGATGACGGGTCGTTCGGCCAATCGCGCGCCGGCGGCCAGGGTCCTGAGCAACGTATCCGCCAGTCCGCCGAACGGCGCGTGATCTTCCAGCACGTACAGGGCTGGACAGCCCTCGAGGGTCTCTTCGAGCCACGAGGGATCGACCTGGTTGAGCCACGGCATGTTCACGACCTTCAGCGAGACCCCAGCCACCGCCGACAACCGGTGGCTGGCCGCCAAGGCCTCATGCAGCATCACCGGGCCGTAGGCGAACAAGACCCCGTCAGTGCCGTCGGTCAAGACCACGCCCTGCCCAGGCGTGAGGCGGTAGTGACTCGGCAGGTGAATCGTCCCCGGCGAGGGGCCGAGCAGCAGCCGAAGGACGCAGCTGTCCTTCGCCTGATCGACACAGTAGTCAAGCGCCATGCGCGTCTCTGCGGCGTTGCACGGTTGGATGAGGACGACGTTGGGCAAACCGCCCAACAGCGCGATGTCCCGGACGCTTTGATGGGACGCTCCCGGCCCTGCCGGCAGCAGTCCGGCATAGTGGCAGACGTAGATGATCTTGGTCTGCTCGCTGGCGTTGTTGGCGATCTGTTCGTTGGCGCGGGCGGCGAGAAAATTCGCAAAGGTGTTGACGACCGGCAGCCACCCCTGGAGCGCCAGTCCCCCGGCCATGGAGACCATATCCTGTTCGGCGATGCCGTTCTCGATGAACCGCTGCGGATAGCGCACGGCACACGCTCGAAGCTGACAGTCGGCGGCCAGATCGGCGTCCAAGACGATGAGGTCGTCTCGTCGGCCGGCCGCCTCCAGCAGGGCCTGCCCAAAGGCGACCGAGACCGACTCCGATTCGCCCGCGGCTGACGGGCTCGCATCGGGGGGGATGGCTTCAAGTGTCAGCGGCGCACATCCCAGGGCGTTGAGCTGGGCATTGATGCGGCTGGTCAGCTCCTCATGGGCCGAGCCAAACGCCTGATCATCCGGAGCCCCGGCATGCCAGCGGTACACCCCGTGCCCAGCCCTCAAGGCGGCCTCGTGCTCCATAAAGGAGACGCCACGACCCTTGACCGTGTCCGCAATCAAGAGCTTGGGACGATCCCGAATCACCCGGAACGCCTCCAAGACCTGCTTCAGCGCCGCAACGTCGTGGCCGGAACAGCGCGCGACGTGCCACCCGAAGGCCCGACACTTCGCCTCGAGATCGCCCAGGTCAATGATCTCGCGAACCAGCATGTCGGACTGCACCGTGTTGTGATCCACGATCACGTGCAGGTTGGTGACCCGTTGGTGGGCCGCGGTCTGAAGGGCTTCATAGACCTGCCCCTCCTGCCACTCCCCGTCCCCGGTCATCACGAAGACGTCACCCTGCTGACGACGAAGCTGCTTGGCCATCGCGATCCCCTTGGCCTTGGAGATCCCCATGCCCAGTGAGCCGGTGTTCGCTTCGATCCCCGGGATCCGGACATCGGGGTGGCCAGGGACTCCCCCCAGCCGCCTGAGGTTGAGCACCCGGTCTTTCGAGAGAATGCCCAGGGACAACAAGACCGCGTACAGCCCAGGACAATCGTGTCCTTTGGACGAAAAGTAGATATCCCGGTCTGGATGCGACAGACCCACTCGCACGATGTTGAGATGGTCGTAGTAGAGCAACGTCACGATGTCCAGCGAGCTGAAGCTCGAGCCCAGATGGCCTGAGCCGGCGCGTTTGACGATTGCGAGCGCGTTGGCCCGGCACATGTCCGCGATCAACGAAAGCTTTTCATCGCGATCGATTGGCGCCTCTCGAATACGCTGAAACTCGCTAAACGGAATTAGGCGGATGTTGACCATCGTGTTTGAGCCAGTCCAAACGGCTCCTGATCGACGCGAGGCAACACTGCCTCGCCTGTCTCGATCAGGCGCTCAGCAAGATACCAGTCATGCTCGTAGTCGATCGAGAACCCCTCAACCTCTTTCGTGAAAAATGGCGCAACCACTTTGCCCTCGCGGGAATTGGTCTCCCAGACGACCCTCGTCCAGGCGATTTCCAAGCTACTGTTCTGGACATAGACCTTCGGAAGATCCTGGTACTGCCCCGCATGCCACGGAATGGCGAGATGGGATTGATCAAGCAAGGGGCGCATGAGAGGCCCCTCAACGACCCACATCTTTCCCGGATGCTGACGGCAGAGCTCCACCGCGCGCAACGAGTCGATCTCAGGTTGACTGAGAAACTGCTGCCAGGCTCGCTGGATCGTTGCCGGCTGCCTAAACGGACTCGTCGGCCTCAGGATGCTAAAAGCATCGTACGGCTGATGGAGTTCCGACAGGGCGTGTGTGATCCACTCGATGTCCGGCGAGGTGGATGTCGCCAGCTCTGCCGGCCGCAACAACGGCGCGTCAGCGCCATAGTGGATCGCGATCTCCCGGATCAGATCCGAATCGGTTGAGACGACGATCCGGTCGAACAATTCGCAGGCTCTGGTAGCCGCAATCGTGTAGGCGATCAGCGGATGCCCGGCCAACGACCGGATGTTCTTGTTCGTCACACGCTGTGATCCCGCACGCGCAGGAATTAGCGCAAGGAGCTTTGGCATGGAACCATGCGTGACTGGATCCGCGCAATGAGGCGCTCGATCACCGGACAGGCAAGCCCGTGCCCCGCACCTGCCCGGACCACCGCACCTGCAATCGCATCGAGTTCAGAGGGCTTTCCTGCCTCAATGTCACGGGACATGGAGCTCGTCAACCCTGCCGGCAGATTGTCGATGAAGGCCATGACCTCGTGAAGATCCATCGTCACGCCTTCTGCCGCAGCCACAGCAATCCCCTCCTGCACGCAGCCTTCGAGCTGCGTGCGCCACCACGGATCGACGCGCACAACGCCCATGGGCTGGCCGCTGGCTGAGGTGGTGCAGGCAATCGCATTCAGGCGCACCAGCTTTCCCCACACCACCTCGGCCTCGTTCTTGCGGACCTCAGCCGGAACGCCGGCTTCAGAAAGGAGGCAAGCAATGTCAGCCAGACGGCTCGCTTCGACATCCCTGTCAGACGCCAGCTCGATGCGCACCGACGCGGTGGAGTGCACAACGTGATTTGGCGCAAGCCGCTTGAGCTCCACATGGCCGATCGTCGCGGCGACCACGCGCCTGCCATAGCGAGACCTCAGCGCCTCGAGATGTTCGATCCCATTCAGCAGCGGGACGATCATGGTGCGGCTCACCAGCTCAGGGCTGACCCGCCCCAGCGCCTCATACAGGCCTGTCGCCTTCGTGGTGACAACGAGCACGTCGTGCTCACGATCAAGTTGTGTCACCACCCGCGGCCGCGCCACGAGATCACCAAACGTCGCGCTTTCAAGCCGGATCCCTCCTCGAGCCATCACCTCTGCGGTCGCCTCTCTAGCCACGCAGGTCACGACGATGCCCTTGCGCCAGAGCACGGCTGCAAGAAACCCGCCGACTGCACCAGGGCTAAGGATGGCGACAGTCTGTTCGCTCACACGACGACCTTCCGTGGTGCCTCGCGTGGTCTCGCCGGATGACTAGTCGGCGGCCAGGGATGCGCGCGGAGCACCTCCTCGTTGAGCTCTGCGCCCCATCCTGGCGCACGCGAAACGGCGAGATAGCCGTCCCGGATTTCCGGAGACGCAGTCACGAGCTCGTCTTTCCACGGGACATCGTCGACATCGACCTCGAGGATCCGGAGATTGGGGATGGCTGCACAGAACTGAGCGCAGATCATGGTCGCCAGGTGGCTGTAGTGGTTGTGCGGGGCCACGTTCATCTCGTACAGCTCGGCAAGCTCCGCGATCTGCTTTGACCGGATGAATCCGTTCCAGCACACATCGACCGCTGCAACGTCCATGGCCTGCAGCTCCATGAAGGGCCGGAAATCCCTTGTGGTATAGAGATCCTCACCAGAGCAAAGAGGAATGGTGGTCGAGTCTTTGATCTGGCGAAGCGCACGGGGATCGTAGCAGTCGAGCTCAAGCCACATCAGCCGAAACGGTTCCATGGCCTTGGCGATGAGGCGATTGCCCTCGGTCTTGAAGTTGAAGTTGAGGTCAAGACAGATATCCACGTGATCTCCCACCGCATTCCGGAACGTGCCGATGAGTGATCCCAGCGCTTCGAGGATCTGACGGCTCACGTTCTGATCGGTGCTCCCGAAGCCGCCTTTGAACCCTTGCATCAGGACCGACGGAGGATCACCGGGAATGACGATGTTGGTCTTCAGGGCCGTGAATCCCCGACGCACGGCTTCACGGCCAAGCTCCGCGACGTCATCGAGGGAACGTAGCGGCGGCGTCCCGATGTGTTGCCAGGACCTGGCCCTTGTGGTCCAACAGTGCGACCAGTAGACACGGATCCGATCGCGCAAGGGCCCTCCGAAGAGCTCAGAGACTGGAACCCCGAGCGCCTTGGCCTTGATGTCCAGCAAGGCGTTCTCAATTCCTGCGATCGCCTTCTGGACGATGCTGCCAGGGCTCTGGCGCGTAGCCCGATAGAGATCCCAGTAGAGCTTTTCCACAGGCCGTGGGTCCTGCCCAAGCAACAGCGGCTCGAGATCCTTGACGCATCCTGCGATGCCTCGTGGGGACCCGTGCGAGTCTGTGCATTCGCTGTAACCGATCAGCCCGTCATCCGTGCTGATCTTGATAAACGTCCACGGCCGCCATCCCGCGTCACAGTGGAGCGTTTCAACCTTCGTGATGTTCATCGCCGACTCCACAGGTCAGACTGACAGAGGATCGTAATTGATGTAGACATCCTTAAGCTCTGAGTAGACATCAAGCGCCTCAGTCCCGGGTTCTCGCGTTCCGTTACCTGACTGCTTCACTCCACCAAAGGGCATGTGGGGTTCGCTCCCAAAGGTCCCCGCATTCACGAACGTCACCCCGGCCTGGACCTGTTGCACAAACTGCATCGCCCGATGGAGGCTCCGGGTGTGAATGCAGGACGTCAACCCATAGGGAGAGTTATTCGCCAGCGCGATGGCCTCTGCGAGGTCCTTGACCAGGTACAGGCACGCGATCGGACCAAACAGCTCCGTCATCGAGAGTTCATCGTGTGGATCCACACGCTCGATCAGCGTCGGGGCCATATAGAACCCGTCGCGATGAGCAGGATCGGTCAGCCGATGTCCGCCGGTCAGGATCACGGCGCCCCGCTTGCGCGCCTGCTCGACGGCGTTGAGCAAGCGGGTCAGCTGGGGCTCGTTGATCACAGGACCAACGTCGTCCTTGTCGGTCGGGCCTACTTGAAGCCGCTTCGTCCGCTCCACCAACATGCCCCGCAAGCGGTCGTAGATCGCCTCAAAGATGATGAGGCGGCTG
>JACPXS010000034.1 GCA_016196415.1 Candidatus Omnitrophota bacterium | reverse complement strand
GAACTCGTCCCGCTGGAGCCGCACTCGCCCCTCCGCCAGCCAGCCCCGAATCCGGCGGGCAAGCTCCGCGGTCGCCGCATCGCCGGTCCATTCCAGCGCCCAGAGGGTCCCCGCCACATGCGGCAGCTGCGGGTTCTCCGCCCGGCCCCAGACGTCGCTCACGATGGCCGGCTCGCTCTTCAGATGGACGCGAACGGTCGCCGTCTGGTGATGGGTGAGCAGGTCGTCAATTAACTGGAGGTTCGCAGCCAGCTCCGGGCCGATGTTGTCAATCCACAGGTCCACCGTCGCCCCCTCCCCCAGAGAGGCAAGGTGCTGCGCGAGCACGTCGCGTTGGTCGGAGACGATGGGGATGCCCCCGGGGGTGAATGCGCGCGTGCCCTCATGCTTGTTCGCATAGAGGAGCGTGGTCAGGAACCGCTTGACCGCGCCGGCGCGGTCAGAGGCCGGGTGGGCTCGAGCCTCGGCGAGGCTATCGGTGAGAAATGTCACGGCCTTGCGGATCCGTTCGCCATTCGCCAGCTCATACGGGTCCGCGCCGGTCTGGTAGTAGCCGGTGACCAGGTTCGTGAGGAACCAGATGTAATCGGTCAGGATGATGTGGGAAATATCCGGAGCGTGTGGCCCGCGCCAGGGCTGGCCGATATGCGGGCCAAGCCTGGCCATGAACTGGCCGGCGAGCCGCTGCTCCTCCGTATTCAGGAGGTGGCCGGCCACATAAGAGGCCGGCGCGCGGATCGGGAGGTTGGACGTCACCTGCAGCCGCAAGTGAGCCAACCGGGTATCCCCGGTCGCCCGGCGCACATCGTCGGCCATGTTCCCCACGTCCTCGTAGCCGAACGTGCCCGGGGTCTGCGACGTTTCGGAGGGCGGAAGGACGGCGCGCTGTCCAGCCCAGAGAAGCAGCTCCACTAGGTCGTCGAGTTGAGATTCATCCGTGACCATGCGGTAGAGCTGGACGGCGGTCCGGTCGGCCAGCGGAGCAACCAGCGCAGCAAGCAGCTCTGACAGCGGCACGGCGGCGGCCAGCGCATCGAGGGCTTGCGCCTCCTCCGGCGTGAGCTCAATGGAGAAATCGTCAAACTCCAGCCCACCGGTGCTCTCCATGGCGTCTTGGTAGCCGGGCAGCGCGAAGGTCCAGGCACCCGCGGTGACGCGATGTTCGTGGACGCGGCCCTGGGCGTCCGTCAGCCGCTGGATGCCGGAGCCGGCGGTGACGTACTTCAGGTCCAGCTTCCGGCCCTGCGCGTGTCCGTCGCCGGTGCTCGTGCGATGCACTTCACCGCTGCTCGGATCGCCCACCCTATCGTGCAGGAACGCCGTGCGGTGGATCGTGCTGATGCGGCCCTGCCTGGTGGCCTGGCGGAGGCCCGATGGGACCGGCAGCCAGCCGTGGACCATCAGGTACATGATGAAACGTTGCAGGACGGGATGGTCCAGACCCATCTTCTTCGGGCTTTCCCAGCCCCGGTCGAACAGACCGGGCTGGCCCTCGGCCGAGACGATCGCAAGGCCGGCGGCGCGCACTGAGGCGGCATCAAGGTAACTCATGGCCTTGTGCTTGACCATGCGGCGCGTATTCGCGGTGAGCCGCAACTCCTTCGCGCCCGGCACTCCTGCATGGATCCAGTACAGGATGTTTCGCATCTGACCAGCCATGACCTGCAGCTGGATCCGACGGTGCCAGGCGGTGATCCATAAGGTGGCGGCAGCAAATGCCGCGACCGCCCAGCCAAGGGGCGCCACCGACATGAGCGCATAGGCAGCCAGCGAGGTGAACGCCTTCGCCACCGTCAGTTGAAGCACGTTCGGGCTCTCCAGCGCCTTCCAGGCGGCCACGAAATCGTAACGGCGCTGGCGGAGGTTCACGCCGCGCAGCAGATGGCCCAACCAAAAGGCAGCCGGGAACCACAGCCAATCTCCCAGACCTGCCTCGCCGCCCCACCAAATCCTGGCAAGGGTCCAGACCGCAGTGAGCACCGTCTCCACCATGGCCACCCGCCGCCACACCGGATGGCTGCTCCACTCGCCGCCTATCGTGTTCCCCCCGCCGCCGGAAGGCCGCTGGTCAGCCGGTGTCTCAACGACGTCAATCCTGCCATTCCTACCTTCATCCTTGGCGTAGATCAGCCAGGTCTTGCCGCCGTCCGTGGAGAAGGCCACCGTCCATTCAAACTGTCCCGGCTGCGTCGCTGAAACCACGCCCTTGAACCGATAGGTGCGCCCACCGTCATACACGTTCGTCACCGCCATGGATGGCGTCACAAATTGCCACTCATCGGCACGTGGGCTGTGAAGGTTGGACCAGACCCGCGCCTTGACCTGAGCCGGTGAAACCGGGCGGTCAACCCGCACGGTAGCATAGAGATCCACCTGTTCGCCCACGCGCATCCGATGGGGTTGCCGGACGTGTGGATAGAGATCGCCCGCCCAGACTGGAGCCGGCGCCTGGGCGCCTGCCATGTCGGGACGAGGTTCCGAGGCCCCCAACTGCTGCGTGACGTTGTCCACCAGCCCAAACAAGGCGCCGATCGTCTGGGCGCTCAGCTCCGGGATGATGATAGTTGCATTGGGACGACCCTCGTCCGCGAGCGCGCGACTGACGCCCGCCTGCATATCGTTGGCCACCTCCTGCACCTGATAGCCATCCAGCAGCGATGGAATCAGTTCGCCGGCCAGGCCCTGGCGGTCGGCTGGCGCGCTGAAGGTCTCGTCACGTGCCACCTTGACGAAGAACGTGGCAGCGGTGTTAGGACCATTGAGCAGACCTTCCAAGATATCATGTTGGCTGATCGTGCCGACAGCCGAGTCGACCAGGAGTGCGGTGTCTCCTGCCCGGGATCGGTAGAGCCATTTCGCCCAGGAGCCGAAGTCGTTCAGCGCCCCAGCATACGGGAAGATGAGTTGAACCTTCTTGCCTTGCGCCGCGAGGAGCCGCTGGGCGCTCGCCATCGTCGAGACGACCTCCTGTCCCACACTCGCATAGCCCTCCAGGAACCCGCGCAGGTCCGCTCCCAGCACCAGCAGCGGGAACAGGTCGTTCGGCGACAGCGGAGACTGGTCCGCCAAGTTCGGCTGCGTGTTGAGCCAGCTCAACGGCTGGACCGTGTTGATCCCGCGCAAGAAGCCGGGGACCCGTCCCTGTGGATCGGCGGTGGTCACCACGATGCGCTCTGGACGCGCGCGCAACCACCGGGCGAAGCGCCGGTAATGAGGAACCGTATCCGGCGTGTCATCCGGGGAGCTGACGACCTGCAACACGGTCCTGTCGGGGTTCAGGTGTCGCAGGGCGTCGCGCACCTGCTGCTCGCCTCGGGTATCATCAACGTAATGGATCCGCACCCCGGGCCGGCCGGCTTGCAGCGGCTCAAACGCATGGATGAGCGCTTGGATCTTCAAGAGCGCCGGCCGCGAGCCGATGATGACGAGGTCTTCGAACCGCCCCGCCAGCGACTGCTGCCACGCTTGATACCGAGCGGCATACTGCTCGACCGCGTCTCGCACCTCGGTCCTGACCAGCGCCTGCCGTTGGTTGAATGGCGTCGTGAAGGCCGTCTCTGACCGGGCGCGCTCACCTGCCAGTTGTCCGCGGGTCAGGCCGCCTGGAAGAAACAGGAAGGCATCGTCCAACGTGAGCCTCTCCGTCGGTCGCGAAGGCCGCGCCGCCCCCTGATCGCGCCGGCGCGCTGCGGCGAGCTCGGCGAACCGATCCTTGGCCAACTGCACCTTCGGCTGCACCAGCGGATCGATCCCCAGCAGCGCCCCAAACCGGACGGTAAACTCTTCGAAGAAATAGAGCAACTGCCCGACGGTGAAGGCGTCGAGGTGTTGGAGTTCAAAGCTGATGCTGGGCCGCCCGCCGACCTCCGGCCTCGCCAGGCCCTCTGGGCGATAGTTCAGGATGAGGAAGAGCCGATCATCCGGGCCCTTCGTCAGGTCCGCCACCGCGTCTTGGCCCGTCACGATGGCGGCGAAGACGCCGCGGCCGTCTTTGGCCAGACTCTCGGCCACCAGTTGCCGCAGCCAGTTCGCAAACGACCGGACCTTGGCCGAGAAGGTGGTGATGGCCATGATGTCCTTCCCCTGGAGCCACTCCAGGTAGGCCGCGAGCGCCGCCTGGAACGCCGGGTTCTCACTGGGGACATCCCGGTCGAGCGGCTCCTGAATCGACCGCGCGCCGGCGAGCAACTGGTGGAGGTCAATGCCGGCGTAGGCCGCGGAGACCAGCCCGCTTGGGGACAGCACCGAGAAGCGCCCACCGACGTCCTCGGTCGCGGTGGGGATATGCCAGGTGCGGATGTGATGGCGGTCGGCAAACTCGGCGAGCGTACCCGTGCCCACGTCGTTGGTCGTGATGACCAGATGCTCCGCGATGCGCTCCTCCGGAAGCGTCTGTTGGAGCCAGCGGATGAGATGATGGGCGTTGAGGAGCATCTCGGCGGTGTCGCCGGATTTCGAGCTGAGGTACACGTCGGTCGTCGCTGGATCAAGCCGTGACAGCAGCGCGGCCAGCTCCCTCGGATCGGCGTTGTTCAGCACATGGAAGCGCGGGTAGTGGCCGCGCGCCGCATCCACGACCTGGGACAACTCCGAGCCCAGGATGTCCTGGAGGGCGATGTTCCCCAGCGCCTGGCCGCCCATCCCGACCAACACCACGTCGGCCACGCCCGCCTGCAGGTGTCGCTCGACGTGGTCCATGATCTCGTCCAGCATGCTCTCGGATTGCCACGGCAGCAGGCGATACCCAAGCCGCCGCTGCTGTTTCCATTGTGTCCGCAACGCGACGCTCCGCTCGAGCGTGGTGGCGAGCCAGTCCGGTGTCCGAGCCCCCGGCCGCACATCCTCAAGCCCCCTGATGCCGCGCAGCTCCACTCTGACGCCGCTGGGTCCAAGCGGAACACTCACGGTCCCCTCATACTGCATGATCAGCCGCTCGACCCGCTCAGGCGGGATGGCCACCCCATGGAAGTCGGCGTAGTGACTCCGCGTAAACTCTGCGACCGCCCTGAGTCCCTCCGCCGTGAACCTCTGGGCGGCGGGGTTGTAGAGCTCCGGTTGCCTGGCCAGTTGCTGCGCGAGCGTCAGGAGCTCATCGAAGAGCGTCTGATCGAGACGGATGAGGTGCCCCAGCACTATGCGCAGCGCCTGCTGGGTCGCGGCCGGCAGTTGCATGAGGTTCCGCAACTCCTGCGCGGTCGCGAGCGTCTCCTCGATCAACTCTTCTTCAGGCGTGCCGACTGTGACGTTGTGGCTCGCCTCGTTCGAGAGCTCAAGGATCAGGAGCTGGTCCACAAGATACTGGACGGCGTTCGGGAGGTCTTCGACGCTGCTGAGGCCCAAGAGCATGACCAACCGATCCACTTCCTGGGGGCTGAGACCGAGCCGTTCTATGAGCGCCTGAGGAGAGGGCCGAGCGTAGTTCGTCACCAGGGCTCGATGGAGATAGACTTCGCGCCCGGCGCTGAGCGCCAGTGAGCCGAAGTCCTCAGAGAACCGGATGGCTCGTCCTGAGATCGTAATCGCATTGAGCAACTGTTCGAGGACGTGATGTCGCGCTGCGGCTCTGGCGAGGTGTCGGTCGAACCGCCGATGCCACGGACTGTCTGTCAAGACGTGGTGGCGCTTGGCGCGGGAACGCGCTTCACCCCCGGCGATCTCGCGATCCTTGCCCAGCGCGGCGAACTTCGCCGGCCCACGACTCCTGAACGCATCATGCCGCTCCAGGAACATCCCCACCGCAAACCTCACCAACCAGTTCCGATTATCGAGACCCGAGGCCAGTTGGGTCGGTGAGGGAATGGCGTGCTGCAGCGGCGTCGCAAGTCGTCCCCAGTCCCACACCAGGAACATCCAAAGAGAGAGCGGGAGTTCACGAGCGTCACGGGCCGCACGCAAGACCGTCTGCCGCACTGACTCAGGAAGGACGTCCCAACGCTCGCTCAGGAAGAGCCACCCATCATCGGGGAGATCCAGCGTCTTGAGCCGCGCGATTACCCGACCATCCGACCCGAGAACCCTCCGAAGTCGCTCAGGCAGGTCACTCCATCGCCGTCGGAGGAACGTCCAGGCCGGCGCGGCCCGTAAGGGATCGCGGCTGCTCAGGGCCGAGGCCAGCCGCCATGGCTGGAGCGCTTCTGTCAGCCGCGGCGGAAGCTGCAGCCACTGATCCTCAAGCAGCCCCCAGACTTCGGACGTCACGTGCGCATCTGCATAGCGGAAGCCGCTGACCACGCGCCATGTCGTCACGCTGTCTTGAAGTGAGGAGGGCAAGTCCGGCCACGCCTCCCTGAGGAACCGCCAGGTCTGGTAGGCCACGTTCCGGCGCTTGCTCGCGTCGGACAGGCGCTTGAACCTCAACGCGAAATCAACGGTGGCGCGCACGTCCTCTCTATGACTCCTGCGGAATTTCTCCATGATGAATGACATCAGTCTCCGTCTCGTGGGATCCAGGAACAGGAGGACCAGTGTCAGCGCATCGGCGAGCTGCCGCAACAGCCGACGTCCAGACGCCTTCGCGAGTCGCTGCCCGACTTTGAAGGTCTTGGATGCGACGTTCCGCTGGCTGGGGTCCTTTCTGAGGTTCAGCAGATCGCGGGCCGCTTTGCTCCAAGCCGTCAGACCGGACCACTGCGCCACACGCCGCTGGACCCACCCCCAGAAGTCAACGCCCCGGTACTGCCACTTGAGCCCTGCTTCCACCCGCGCCGGCGTGACCACGGCTTGCAGTGCCTCGGGAAGCTGCCGCCAGTTCGTCCCAGCGAACTCCCAGCCCGCGGCGGCCACCCGCGCATACCGGCTGTCAAGGGCCGCAGCCAGCCAGACCTGCTGCAGCGCCTCGGGAAACTGCCACCACCTTGCCGCGAACGACTTCCAGGCGCGGAAGGCGGTTGTCTGGTTCCCATGGGTCAAGTCCTCGACGAACTGCAGCCCTTCCACCACCGCTCCCACCGCTTTCAGCCGGGCCTGGTACGCGTCTGCTTCGGTGGCGTGATTGAAGTCGGGTTCGGTGAGGTGGCGGTACTCGTCACGATCGAGGACTTCGGTGCGGAGGGCTTCACTTCCTGGAGTCAAGAGGTACTGGAGGAGGGCTTGGCCCATGTAGATGACGCCATCGCGATAGCCGGCGTGGGCGATGTTCGAGTGCTCGACGTCGCTCTGCCAGCCCAGGGCGGCCTGGCCGCGGACGATCCGGAACCGCACCGGGGCTCCCCGGACGTGGTGGGTGGCGATCCAGTCCAGGAGCGCCTGCTGCTGGTCGGAGGTCAGGAGTGTCTTGACCGGAATCGGCTCTCCATGATACCGGCTCGGCTCGGTCACGCCAGGCATGTAGCCATCGACGTATCGCACGGTGTGGGCGGCGAGCGCTCCCTGCTCGAATGTGACCTCCACCATCTTCCCCTCCCGGCTGAGTTGTGCGATTACTGGATTGGATTCGGGGGCATGGGGGCCTTTCATGTCACGGCTGGGTGGGACGCGACTGGCTAGGATGGCTTCCTTGGCTTCCTCGGCCAACCGGGCCTCAAGTTCGTGCCGTTGCTCCCATGCAGCCGTGACGTACTTCCCCAACAGCGCGAGGAATGTCTCTGCAGAGATTTGACGAGTACCTGTCGCGCGCCGCCACAACTGCTGCACAATCTCTCTGCGAGCGGTGGCATTCAGGCCAAACAACCGCGTCGCTGCTGCGAACTTCTGGAACGCCTCTCCCAGCGCCTGCAACTGCTCCTCTGGCTTGGAGGAAAAGTGCACGCCATCAAGGTGCGCGCCAAGGTATTCACTGAGGAACGCGACTTGGGCCGCTTGATTCTGCTGGAGAAATGCCGCGAAGAGATCCCACAACGGCACGTCGCGATGGCGACGGACGTCTTGCGGAAACATGGCGACCCAATGGTCGTGATGCCCGGTGTCGCTCCTCCAGCGCAAGGTGACCCCTATTTTGTTGAAGACAAAGTCCTGAAAAGCATTCAGCATTCGGCCGAAGTCGCTGTCAGGCGTGATCACATAGGGCAAGATGAAGGAAAACGAATTCCGCTCTGGATTCGTGGCGAACGCCGTCATGAGGTCGCTCAGCCGGCGCACGGCACGGTCAACGAAG
>JACPXS010000033.1 GCA_016196415.1 Candidatus Omnitrophota bacterium | reverse complement strand
GAGCTCATCGAGTCGGTGACCGGCGCTCGCCTGACGATTTCGTATGGCCGCGTTGGCGGGGTCAAGGCGGATCTGCCTGACGGCTTTGAGGCGTGGACCCGCAAGGCGCTCCAGGAGGTGCGCGGGGTGCTGTTGGAATGCGATCGGCTCCTCACGAGGAATCGGATCTTCGTGGACCGCATGCAGGAGACTGGCGTCATCTCCAAAGAACGGGCGATCAGCTACGCCATCACCGGGCCGTTTCTGCGAGCGACCGGCGTGGCGCTCGATACCCGCAAGGCGAACCCCTACTTCGTCTACGACCGGCTGGCGTTCGATATCCCCACCGGCGAGCACGGGGATAACTACGATCGCTATCTCGTTCGGATGGAGGAAATGGAACAGAGCATGCGTCTGATCGAGCAGGCGCTGGCGCAGATTCCTCGCGGCCCGCTTAACGTCGACGACGAGGGCCGCGTCCTGCCGGCCGATCTCATGGTCGACGAGGCGAAGATGGGCCGCGTGGCCGGGTTCAAGCAGGTTCGGGTGCAGCTGGACCCGACCTTGCAGGGCTCCACCCGCGGCTATCACGACACGGTCAACGCGGATGAGCGACGAGCCGTGCTGCCGGCGAAAGAGGACACGTACGGCAACATCGAAGGGCTGATGAATCACTTCAAGCTCATCATGCTGGGCCACGGGATCCGGCCGCCGCAAGGGGAATACTATAGCGCGGTCGAAGGGGCCAACGGAGAGCTCGGGTTCTACGTGGTCAGTGACGGCGGCGACCGGCCCTACCGCGTGCGCGTCCGTCCGCCGTGCTTTACGATCATGGCCGCGCTGCCTGAGCTGATCATCGGGGATCTGCTGGCCGATCTGGTTCCAACGTTTGGTTCCGTGAATATGATCGGCGGAGAATTGGATCGGTAAAGGGTAAAGGCCCAACCAGCCTCCCACCCCTGACCGCGTGACATGACGACCGCAGACTTCCAACATCTCGAACCTGAAGCGGAAGCGATCATCGCGCGGTACGAGCAGAAGCGGGCGGCGATGCTGCCCGTGCTCCGCTTGATCCAGGGGCGCGTCGGCTCGATCAGCGCGGCGGCTGAGGAGTGGGTGGCGCAGTTGGTGGGGGTTGCGCCGGCTCATGTCCACGAAGTCGTCACGTTCTATACGCTCTTTCACCAGGTGCCCGTTGGACAGTATCACATCCAGGTCTGCCAGAATATCGCCTGCGCGCTGCGCGGGGCCGAGGAGTGCGTGGCAACCCTCTCGGCACGCCTCGGGATTAAGCCGGGCGAGACCACGCCGGATGGGCGATACACCCTTTCAACCGTGGAATGCCTGTGCGCCTGCGAGATGGCCCCGATGATGCAGCTCAACGACCAGTACGTTGGGCCGATCACGCCACAGCTCATCGAGACGCTGCTCACCCGGCCGGATCAATCACCCCCGCTTTCCCTGGCGTTTCAAGGCGCTCCCGGGCTGGTCGAGCCGGTCATCTCCAAGCGGTTTACGTTTAAAGATTCGGAGGCGATTGAAACCTACCTCCGTGATGACGGCTACCAAGCCGCCCGCAAGGCGCTCACGACGATGACGCCAGAGCAGGTGATCGCGGAAGTTTCAAAATCCAACCTGCGAGGCCTGGGCGGCGCCGGTTTTCCCACCGGGAGGAAGTGGGGGTTTATCCCGAAGGAATCGAGCAAGCCGAAGTTTCTCGTCGTCAACGCCGATGAAGGCGAGCCCGGTACGATCAAAGATCGCTACGTCATCACGAAGGATCCACATCGGCTCATCGAGGGCATCATCATCGCCGCGTACGCCACCGGATGTCGCAAGGCCTACCTGTACATTCGAGGCGAGTATGCGCAGCCTGCGCGGATTTTGCAGGAGGCGATCGACGCCGCGCGCAAGAACGGGTTTCTCGGTCAGCGCCTCTTCAACACCGCCGTGGATCTGGACGTGGTGGTGCATCGGGGGGCGGGGGCGTACATCTGCGGGGAGGAGACCGCGCTCCTTGAATCGCTGGAAGGCAAGAAAGGGTTCCCGAGGCTGAAACCGCCGTTTCCGGCGATCTCCGGTCTGTTTGCCTCGCCCACCGTGATCAACAACGTGGAGACGCTCGCCTGCGTCCCGACGATCATCCAGAAGGGCGGCGAATGGTTTGCGAAGCTGGGCTTTGGCAAGTCGGGGGGCACCCGGCTCTTCTCCGTCAGCGGGCACATCCGCAAGCCGGGCCTCTATGAAGCCTCCCATGGGATGACGCTCCGCGAGTTGATCCAGGCTGCGGGCGGAGTTCCCGAGAGCCGCCAGCTCAAAGCCGTGATTCCAGGCGGGATCTCGGCTAAAATCCTGCGGGCGGATGAGATCGACGTCCGCATGGACTTCGACTCGCTGCTGGCCGCCGGCACGATGGTCGGCTCTGCGGGCGTGATCGTGATGGATGACACCACCTGCATGGTCCAGGCGCTGTGGTATGCGTCGAAATTCTTTGCGCATGAGTCGTGCGGCCAATGCTCCCCCTGCCGGGAGGGGACCGGATGGATCTTCAAAATCGTGGATCGCATCCTGCAAGGACACGGGCGCCCGCACGACCTCGACGTGCTGCTGGGCGTGGCGGGCAACATGGAAGGGCGCACCATCTGCGTGTTCGCCGACGCGGCCGCGTGGCCGGTCCAGAGCTACATCGCGAAGTTCCGCGACGAGTTCGACTATCACATCCGCGAGAAGCGCTGCAACCTGACGACCACGGCGCTTGAACCCGCTCACGCCGCCCATGGGATCTAAGGCGTTCATCCTGCTCATCCTGGCAGCCTATGGGTTCCTATTCTGGGTGGTCTACTTGCTGATCGCGCGCCCCCTGCAATATGTGGAGTGGTTCCTCCGGCGCACGTACCGGTCGTGGGGGATCAGCATGACGGTCGATGATGAGAGCAAGTTGAAGCGGCGGACTCGGGTATGGGGTCTGTTACTCCTGGTGTCCGGGATCGTACACGCCACCCTGATGATGGGGTCGATCCTCAGGTGTCGTTGAACATGGCGGAACAATCCGTGAAACAGATTACCCTCACGATCGACGGCAAGCCGGTGATGGCGCCGGAAGGGACTACCGTGCTCCAGGCCTGCGAGCAGGCCGGCAGCCCCGTCCCGTTCTACTGCTACCATCCGGGGCTCTCCATCGCGGGCAACTGCCGCATCTGCCTCGTCGACATCGAAGGCTCACCGAAGCTGCAGATTGCCTGCTACACGCCGGTGGCCGAGGGCATGAAGGTCCAGACGACCAGCGACAAGGCGCTCGTTGGCCGGCGCGATGTGCTGGAATTCCTCCTCATTAACCATCCGCTGGATTGCCCCGTCTGCGACCAGGCCGGGGAGTGCTGGCTGCAGGACTACTACATGCAGCATGGGCTCTACGACCCGAAGTTCGACGAGACCAAAAACAAAAAGCCCAAAGCGGTGCCAATCGGCCCGACCGTGATGCTCGATGCCGAGCGGTGCATCCCCTGTTCTCGTTGCGTGCGGTTTACCGATGAGATCACCAAGACCGGGGAGTTCGGCATCTTCCAGCGGGGCGATCACGCTGAAATCGGGTTGCATCCGGGTAAGCCACTCGACAACAACTACGCCGGCAACGTCGTGGATATCTGCCCCGTGGGGGCGTTGACCGACCGCGACTTTCGCTTCAAGTGCCGGGTGTGGTACCTCGGGACGACGAACTCCGTCTGCCCGGGATGCGCTCGCGGCTGCAACATCCAGATTCACTCCAACCGCGAGCGCGAATGGCGTCCGCACATCGCCAAGGGCGAGCGCGTTATGCGCCTCAAGCCTCGCTACAACCCAGACGTCAACCAATGGTGGATGTGCGATGAGGGCCGCTACGGCTATCACGCCATCGATGAGCGACGCCTGGCCCATGTGCAACTCCGGGAAGGCCACGCGCTGCGTCCTGGCACGTGGGAAGAAGCGTTCTCGCTCATGGGCGGCGCGCTGGCGCGGCTGCGCCAATCGAAGCAGCTCGACCAGGTGGGGGTGCTGCTCTCCAGCCATCTCACCAACGAAGACCTCTACGCGGCGAAGCGCGTGTTTGGGCAGTTGGGGGTGTCGCAGGTCGTCTTCCAACGGCCGCCGCCAGGCCAGGGGGATGCCCTGTTGCTTCAGGCGGACAAATCTCCCAATGCGAGAGGCGCACAGGCGCTTGGGATCCGGGAAGGAGCCGAAGGGCTTCTCGCGCAGGCGTTGCGCAAGCAACTGCGCGTCCTCTTCGTGCTCACCCAAGACCTCACGGTGCTCTTCGGGGAGGAGCGCGTGCGAGAGGCGGCGGCTGCGCTCGAGCTGCTCGTCTTCCAAGGCCCCCACATGAATCAGACAGCCGAGCTGGCGCATCTGGTGCTGCCCAGCGCGGTCTATGCCGAGAAGGGCGGCACGTTTACCAACTTCGAAGGCCGCGTGCAGCGCATCCATGCGGCCCTTGAGCCGTGGGGCGAGTCAAAACCGGATTGGGAGATTCTGGCTGCGTTGGCTTCGAGGCTCAGCCTGCCCGCGATCGCTCCAGATGCCCCGGCAATTTTCGCAGAGCTTGCCGAGCACGAGCCGTCGTTTCAGGGCCTGACGTATGAGCGCATCGGCGATCAGGGAGCCCTTCTGAGGAGTGGCGAAGTGGCTGAGCGGCACAGTGGCGGGGTGTGAAGGATGTGGGTGGAGGTGGCGATCAAGCTCGGGGTCAGCGTGCTCATCCTCGGCGGGTTCATCCCGGCCAACGGCGATCGGTTCCTCCACACGTTGGCTCCGTTGCTGTCCGTGTTCTTTGCGGTCATCGCCTTTGCGGCGATTCCGATCGGCCCAACCGTTGAGCTCGTTGGCCGGCAGATCCCGCTGCAGGTGGCGAATGTCAATGCGGGGTTGCTGGTGGTGTTAGCGCTGGCGTCCCTCGGCATCTACGGGGTGATCCTCGCGGGGATGACTTCTGGCAGCAACCTCGCGGCGATCGGCGGGCTGCGGGCCGCCTCGCAGATGCTGGCGTATGAGATCGCGCTGGGGGTGTCGCTCATCGGCATCATCATCTGGGCGGGCAGCGTGGATCTCCAGCAGATCGTCGCCACGCAAGGCGGCGTGTTCTTCGGAGGCTGGCTGCCACGCTGGGGGATCTGTGTCCAGCCGCTTGGGTGCCTCATCTTCATGACGGCGGCGTTGGCACAGACCAAACGGGTGCCGTTTGATCTGCCTGAAGGCGAGCCCGAGATCATCGGCTACTTCACCGAATATAGCGGCATGAAGTTCGGGCTCTTTTTCCTAACGGATTTTGTGGAAGTGGTGTTGGTTGCTGCGTTGACCACGACGCTCTTTTTCGGGGGATGGCAAGTGCCTTATCTGGCTCCGAATGGGTTTCATTTTCCCTGGGGCGCGTCGGCGCCGGTGTCGCATCTGGGCTATGTGATGCTCGGTGTGATCTCCTTCACGGTGAAAGTGGTCGCCTTCATCTGGCTGTTTATGCTCATTCGATGGACCTTGCCGCGCTTCCGCTATGACCAGCTCATGCACTTGGGATGGAAGATCCTGTTCCCGCTTTCGTTGCTGAACATCGCGGTCACCAGCGTCGTGGTGGTGTTATCGCGATGAATCACCAAACACCAAATTCCAATCACCAAATAATCACCAATACCCAAACATCAATCACCAAACTGTTTGGAATTGGATATTGGTGTTTGGAGCTTATTTGGTGTTTGGCATTTGGTAATTGGTGATTGCGCAACATGCCTAGTCTCAGCGACCAGTTGCTCCATCGGATCCGGAACGCGCACAAGCGGCGGAAGCTCACCTGGTGGGAGCGAACGTATCTGCCGGCCATTGCGCAAGGGCTGTGGGTGACCTCGGGCCACTTCTGGCGCAACCTGGGACTTCACATCGCGCATCGGTTTGGGCTGTTTCGGCATCTCCCCGCGGCCGTGACCATCCAGTACCCTGATCAGCATCGGCAGACCTCCCCGCGGCTTCGCACCCGCCACCGACTGACGAAACGCGCAGACGGCACGCCGCGCTGTGTGGCGTGCATGATGTGCGAAACGGTCTGTCCGGCGCGCTGCATCTATATCGTTGCGGGGGAGCACCCCGATCCCAACGTGGAGAAATACCCCAAGAGCTTCGACATCGATTTGGGTAAATGCGTCTACTGTGGCTACTGCGTGGAGGCGTGCCCTGAAGATGCCATCCGCATGGACACCCAGCGCCATGACATCGCGGCCTATTCGCGCGATGGGATGTGGCTTGACATCAAAGAGCTCCTGAATCCCGGCTCGAAAAGGTTCACCGATCCTCCCGAGAAGTTCGTCCAGCTCGCTCCTGAAGACTTTCGCGCGTTGCCCGCGACACCCCCGCCTCCTCTTCCTGGCGAGCGCGGATCATCGGCTTCGGTGTAACGCCTCAACGCCGCCCGCTGTTCGGCTCGCCCCCTTGCTTCGATCTGACTCCGCTGGTAGGATGACACACAAGCGCCAGCGTTCTTCATCACGACCACAACGTGTCCCAACACCTCCCTTGGCTCAGGGCTGTCGGTTGTGGGCGAAGACCAGGCCGCCTTTGAGAACGGCGTGCTTCTCCGAGCCCCCAGCCGAGAACGGTGTTGGGATGAATGCTAG
>JACPXS010000037.1 GCA_016196415.1 Candidatus Omnitrophota bacterium | reverse complement strand
GTCCTCTCCGCGACGAATCCAACGAATATTTATACCAGGGCCGCATCACACCTGGGCTCGCATAACGCTGTCCCGAACCGCACGGATGACCCGCTCGCATTCCTCATCTCGAAGTCCCACAGAGGAGGGCACACTGACCGCCTCGGCGTACAAGGTGTCTGCGAATTCAATCTGGTAGGCCTGCGCCGCGCGATACATCGGCAACCGATGGAGGGGACGCCACAGGCGGCGCGCCTGAATCCCTCGTGATGCTAGGGACGCGACCACGTGCGCGGCGAGGGCAGGATCGCCTCCTGTGAAGCGCACGGTAAACAGCCAGTAGGTCGGATCCGCCCAGGCGGCCGAGGGCATGCACACGATGCCGGGTAGATCGGACAAGGCGGCCTCGTAGCGCTGGGCCATGCGCGCTTTTCGCTCCACGTAGTGCTCGAGATGCTCCAGTTGCGCGCAGCCAAGGGCCGCTTGGACATTCGTCAGCCGATAGTTGTAGCCGATCTCATGGTGGATGTATTCCTCAGGGTCGTCCTTGGCCTGCGTCGACAGGTAGCGCGCCCGCTCAACCCACTTGATGTTGTCGCTGGCCACCATCCCCCCGCCGCCGGTCGTGATGATCTTGTTCCCGTTGAAACTGAGGCAGGCGATATCGCCGAGGGCACCGACCTGGCGTCCCCGATAGTGAGCGCCCAAGCTCTCAGCCGCATCCTCGATCACCCGTAATTGATACCGCTGGGCCAGGGCCCGCAGCGCGTCCATGTCGCAGGGGTGACCCAGGATATGCACCGGCAGGATGGCGGTGACCCGTCGACGCGTCACGGGATTGAACAATTTCCCGTCGCGCCACTGACAGGCGCGCGTGAGGAACTCGCTGACTTTCTCCGGATCCATTTGCCAGGTGGCGGGATCCGCGTCCATGAACACCGGCCACGCCCCCACGTAGCGGATGGCGTTCGCCGGCGCCACAAACGAAAGGTCGGAGACCAGCACTTCCTCATCCGGCTGGACCCCGGCGACCAGCAGTGCCAGGTGCAACGCAGCCGTCCCATTGACGACTGCGACGGCGGACGCCACCCCAAGATACTTCGCCACCTCGTGCTCAAACCGGTCGACAAACGGCCCGGCCGAAGACACCCAGCCGGTGTCCAAACATTCCTTGACATACGTCCATGCCGTTGTTCCCAGCTCAGGAACCGAAAGCGGGATGGTCTTAGCGGACATAGACGCCTGGCCGATAGCCATCCAGGTGTTCCCTGATCCACTCGATCGTCATGCCCAGTCCCTCTTCCAGGGGCACGGATGGTTCCCAACCCAAGAGCGTGCCGGCCAGCGTCGCGTCGGCGACCAGTCGCTCCACCTCGCTGGATGCGGGACGCAGCCGCTCGTCGTCGATTTCGATCGTGATCGGCTTGTCCACGAGGTCCGCGATGAGCCGGGCCAGCGCCTCGATCCGAGTCTCGCGCCCGGACCCCAGATGGATCGTTCGTCCGACGACGTCCGCGGCACTCGCAGCCTGCACGAAGCCCTCAACCGTATCAGTCACATACGTGAAATCACGCGTCGGGTGGATGTTGCCGAGGCGCACCGTCTGGCCGGCCAGACATTGCGTGACGATCGTTGGGATAATCGCCCGAGCGGACTGTCGCGGCCCAAACGTATTGAAAGGCCGAATGGTGACGACAGGAAGACCCCAGGACGCCGTGAGCGACTCGATGAGCTGATCCGCCCCGGTCTTGCTCGCCGCATAGGGCGACTGGGCGTGCAGGGGATGTCCCTCATTGATCGGGATCGCGCGAGCCGTCCCGTAGACTTCACTGGTGGACGTGTGCACGATCCGCTCCACACCGGAGGCGCGCGCACAGCGCAGGACGTTCAGCGTTCCTCCGATATTGGTCTCCAGATAGGACTCCGGGGTCTGATACGAATACGGAATCGCAATGAGCGCGGCAAGATGCACGACGATCTCCATGCCGTCCATCGCCTGCGCCACGCTATCCCGGTCGCGGATGTCGCCGGCGATGACCTCAAGCTCGTCCTTGCAGGAGATGGTGTCAAGCCATCCCCATGACCCGTTCGACTGGTACCGAACGAATGCCCTCGGGTTGGCGCCGAGCGTCACGAGCCGTTCTGTCAGGTGACTGCCGATAAACCCTCCCGCCCCAGTCACCAGCACCCGCTTCGACGCCCAGTTCATGGCGCCACCCACTGCTTGGCCTCTTCCTGCGCTGCAGCATAGTCGGCGTGCCGCCCGACGTCGAGCCAGTATTCGTGGATCGGAAATCCGCCCACGCGCAGCTTGGCCTGCAGCGCATCCCGGATCAGGTCGGTCATGTCATAGCGCGTCGAGGCTGGAATGAGTTTCAACACGGACGGGCTGAGCACATAGATGCCGGCATTCGCGAGATACGTCCGCGAGGGCTTCTCTTCAAGATCAATGACTTCGCCGTCGGCCAACTGCACCACGCCGTAAGGGATGCGGGCTTCATAGGGTTTCACGGCCATCGTGACATCGAAGTGCCGCTGCTCATGGTATTCTAGCAAGTGTTCGAAGTTCACCTTCGTGAGCAAGTCCCCGTTGACGACAATAAACGGGCGATCGAGCTGCGATTCGGCGAGCCGCACGGCGCCGACCGTGCCCAGCGGCGCGGACTCCCGGAGGTATTGAATGTGCACACCCGCGTGCTCGCCGGTGCCGAGCTGGCGCTCCAGCGCCTCGGCCTGGTGATGCACGGCAATGAGAAACTGCCGAAACCCATAGCTGGCGATCTGCGCGATCAGCCAATCCAGCAGCGAACGAGCTCCGACCTTCAGCAACGGTTTCGGCGTGTGATCGGTCAGCGGCTTCAGCCGCGTCCCCAATCCACCGGCGAACACGATGACCAGATTCTCTTTTTCTCTCGGCTGGTCGATAAAATCACTCAGCAGTTGGAGCCCCACCACCCGCCCGGATTCATCCGTGACCGGTAGATGCTCGACCTGATGCTGCTGCATGAGGGCGAGGAGCGTGTCTCTAGAGCTGCCCTGCGGCGCAGTGACCGGATCGCCGTGCATGATCTCCGCAATCGGGGTCGTGAGCGGTAATCCGCGCAGCAAGCCTCGGCGCACATCGCCATCGGTCACCGTCCCCATCAAACAGCCTTGGCCATCCACCACGAGCGCGATCGCCATGGCACCGCGATCCATCACCCGAATGGTGTCTTGGATGGAGGTCGTCGGTAACACCAGCACCGATTGCACATCCCCTCCGGCCATCAGCGCGGTTCACCCTCGCGAGGCGGGGCACCGTCTGCGGTCCTTGTAGCCGGTCCCGGTTGCGCCTCGCCGTTCCACACGAACGTCTTTCCTTTCAGCACGAAAGCGATGCTGCCTCCCAAGCGTCCCAGGGCGCGTCGCTCAAATTCCTGCGTCACAGTGTTCTTGGATGGTTCATCCGGCGTTTTTTCCTCCGGCTTCGCGCCGTCTTTCGAAAGCTCGTAGTTGCCTTTGAGGTATTTGCTCATGGCTTTCTTCCTGCCTCCTGCGCCAGACATCGAGCCGGAACGCCGACCGCCGTGCAGTCGCCTGGGATATTCTCGAGGACGACCGCGCCGGCACCGATGGTGGCCCATGCCCCGACATGCACCCCTTGGATGATGGACGCGCCAATCCCCATGAAGACGCCTTCTTCCGCCGTGACCCCTCCGGCAATGCTCACTCCGGGCGAGACATGCGCATGAGGTCCGATGACGGCATCATGCTCGATGACCGCCCCCGAGTAGATGACCACGTTCTCACCGACACGCGCACCGGTGTTGATCACCGCTCCCGCCAGGACCACTGAGCCGGCGCCGATCGTCGCACTCGGCGAGATCACCGCCTGAGGGTGAATGAGCGTCACTACATCAAAACCCAGCTCAACGAGTTGACGAAACAACCTCGCTCGAAGACGGTTCCCCTGGCTGGAAACGGCGCCGACTCCCAGGAAGGCGGTCCGGACGCCTTTGCGATAGAGTGTGGTGAGTGTGTCATCGTCCCCCAACACCGGATAGCCGGCCACCGTGGTGCCAATGCGTGCTCGGTCGGTTTCGGTCAATCCCACCACGTGGTATCGCCCCGCCTGTTCGATGAGTTCGGCGAGGATTTTGGCGTAGCCCCCGGCCCCGACGCCGACGATGTCGACCAGCGCGCTCATCCGCTCGCCGCCGCCAGCTGAACGCGGCGGGCGTATCCTAACCGCTCCGCCTCGGGAAATTTTGGCTCGCCATGGAGCCGCCGCCACTCTCGCTCGTAGGCATTGAGGCGCTTGAGATCACGCTGGAGCATCATCTCGCGCAGCCCCAGCAGCTCCACCGCATTGAAATTGGCGCTGATGACCGCGGTGATCTTCGTCGCATCGCCAAGATCCAGGAGAAACGCCTCAAGGTCCCCGTCGTACTGTTCCAAGATCCGATCCCGGTACACCGCAAACCACTCCGACCCCGGGTAAGGCGTGGCAAAAAATGGTTTGGCCACAATCCCGGTGCGCTCCCACGCCTCGATGCAATCGCGAAGGCTGTCAAAGAACTCATCCGGGAACCCGATGATCTGGTTGGGGATCGGCCGGATGCCGGCCTCCATGGTCATCCGGATCCCGCGCTCATTCAGCGCAGCGGTGGCTCCTTTCCCGATCGTCCTCATCACGCGATCGGAGAATGTTTCCAGCCCATAATCCAGGTACGTGCAGCCCGCCTCCTTCATGCGCTTGAGGACCTCCGGCCGAACCAAGGTCACATGACTGGTCCCACCCCAGTGC
>JACPXS010000008.1 GCA_016196415.1 Candidatus Omnitrophota bacterium | reverse complement strand
GACCTTCACGCCGCCGAAGGAGCGGTTGGCGAGGTAGCCGTCATACTCCCGGGCGAACGGCACGCCCTGGGCGACGCACTGGTCGATGATGGCGTTGCTGATCTGGGCGAGGCGATAGACGTTCGCCTCCCGAGCGCGGAAATCGCCCCCCGTGATGGTATCGGTGAACAGCCGCTCGATGCTGTCGCCGTCCTTGGCGTAATTCTTCGCGGCGTTGATCCCCCCCTGCGCGGCAATGCTGTGGGCCCGGCGCGCGCTGTCCTGAAAACAAAAGACCTCGACCCGGAATCCCTGCTCCGCCAAGGTGGCAGCCGCCGAAGCGCCCGCCAACCCGGTCCCGACGATGAGGATGCGGTAATTGCGCCGGTCCGCCTGGTTGATGGACGGCAACTCATTCCGACGGCGGTCCCACTTTTCACTCAGCGGCCCTGAGGGGACGTTCGAATTGATCATCGCGGCACTTGGATCTTCCCGATCAGGACGGCGAGCGGAATCGACACGTAGCCGAGAAAGATCGCCAGCGCGGCCAGGCGGCCGGCCCATGCCAACGGGGGCAGCAGGCGCTCGTTCGTCACTCCAAGCGATTGGAAAGAGCTGGCGATGCCGTGACCCAGATGAACGCAGAGGAAGGCCATGGCGATGATGTAGGCAAGCGCCACCTTGAGATCGCGGAAGCCGTAGACCACCATGCGGTACACGTCGTGACGGCCCAGCGGATCTTGCAAATGGGCGATGGCGGGATGCGTGACCCCGAACGTAAAATGCAGCAGATGGGAGATGAGAAAGGCGAGGAGGAGCAGGCCGGAGGCCACCATGATGCGAGCCCCCAGCGTCGTGCGGATGGGCCGGTAGACCGCATAACGAACCGTCCGGGCCCGCCGGTTCTCGATCGCCAGGAGGATCGTCACCCAGACGTGGCTGATGGCCGCGACAAGGAGTGCGACGCGGGCGGCCCAGAGCCAGGGCCCCAGATCGCGCAGCTTCTTCGCGTAGGCGTTGAGCGCGTCAGGCCCGAAAAAGATGAGTAAATTCCCCGCCAGGTGCGCGATGACGAATCCGAACAACGCCAGGCCGGTGACGGCCGCGATCGCCTTTTTACCGATGGAGAAGCCCAGAGGCGTCATGCTCAGGCGGCGTAGCGGGTTGGGTCGGGCCGTCGTGCGGCGCGAAAGGCGCGACGGCGCTCGGCGCACTTGTTGCACCGGCCGCAGTGGAGCTGCCGGTGTGATCGCAGACACGACCACGTCAGCTCCAGCGGCGCATCGGCGCAGGAGCGGATCAACTGGCTCTTCGTGGAATGGCGAAGCGGCGCCATGACTCGGATGGGATGCTCCAGCGCCTGCGTTAAGCAGACCTCCAGGCGCGCCAAAAACTGCGGCGTGGCATCACCAAACGGGTTGCCTGCAAGGAGCCCAAGCGCGATGCGCGAGATCCCCTCGTGGGCACAGACCACGGCGGCATGGCTCAGCAGCAGGACGTTACGGCCGGGCAGGAAGACGGCGTGATCTGGGCTGTTGGCCTCTGGCACCCTGCGGCCCGTGAAGCTCCAGTGATCGCCGTACGTTGAGCGAAGCGGGACATCGACCACGCGGAGCGAATCAAGCCGAGGCGAGCGCACCGCGCGCAGGAACCGCCGGAGCCAGTACAGCTCAGCCGCTTCCCACGACAACCCGCACCGGAGATAGATCGGGAAGACGGCCGCGCCCCTGCGCAGAAGACGATGCAGCAAGATCCCGCTGTCTACTCCGCCGCTGACCAATACCCCGGTGATTTCCCGTCGAGCATGCATCCATCCGTGGTGGACTCTAACAAAGCGGGATGGAAAAGTCAATCGCACACCAGTCCGCTGGGGTTGCGCGTGAGCGCGTTCGCGTGTTGGCGCATTCAACGCGCAAACGCGCCAACCCGCCAACGGGAACACGTGACGTCGTCAACGAGGCACCGCCTTCTTCTGCGATGCTACGCTGTCGCGGTGTCACGTCAAACCGAAGCACTGCCACTGGGCTTGGGAAGCGCGGAATGCACCAGCAATCAACGCGGGACTGTCCTCCTTCCAACACCGCCCGAGCGTCTCATTCCACACTCCGCATTCCCCATTCCGCATTCAGACTCCCCGCCCTTGACGAGACGGAAATGTGCTATACTGTTTGTGAGCAGCCATGCGTTCAAGACGGTCTTCGCTCCGTCGTCAACAGCTAATTGATCCCGCCTACCAGCTCCGTCTCGTCACACGACTCTTCCTCGTCATCCTGGCGATCGCCTCAACCAGCTCCCTGCTCTCTTCGGTTCTCTTGTGGCGGCACATGTACGTGCCCGACCAAGGCGTGCAGATCACGTTAGTGGTATCGCTCATCGCCGTCGCCGCCACCTTGCTCATCGAACTCCTGCTCGCCATCCCGATTACGTTCTACGTCATCGTTCGACAAAGCCACCGCATCATCGGGCCGATGAACCGGATCAAGCGCACCCTGGAGACCATCGGGACGGGGGACTTTTCGCAACGGATCACTGTGCGACGAGATGACGTGCTGCAGGAGCTGGTTCAAGTCATCAATCGCATGGCCGAGAACCTGCAGCGGCGCTTCCCGCGACCTCCCGCGTCGTAATTCTTCGCCATCCGGGCCACACAGACCACACCCCATGAGACTGCGCGATCGAGTGGTCCTCATTACCGGCGGCGCCCGCAGGATTGGAGAGGCGATGGCCTTTGCGCTGGCGGACCGCCAGGCGGACATCGTCCTGAGCTATCGGCGTTCGGCCCAAGAGGCGCGACAAACTGTTGAGGCGATCCGGCGTCGCGGCGTCCGCGCCATGGCGGTCCAGGCGGACATCTCGCGCGCCGCAGCGGTCAAACGGCTCATGGATCGCATCCGCCGGCGCTTCGGCCGGCTCGATGTGCTCATCAACAGCGCCGCCAATTTCGTCCGGACGCCGTTTGAGACGCTCTCGGAGCGCGACTGGGATCACGCGCTCGATACGAATCTTAAAGGATCGTTCCTCTGCGCGCTCTATGCTAGCCGGCTCATGCAGCGCCACGGCGGGGGCAAGATCATCAACATCGCGGACTGGGCGGGCATCCGGCCCTATCGCGACTACCTGCCTTACTGCGTATCCAAAGCCGGCGTCATCGGCCTGACCAACGCGCTCGCCAAGGAGCTCGCCCCCGGCATCCACGTCAATGCGATCGCTCCGGGCCCCATCCTGCCCCCCCCGGAGATGGATGCGCGCGCGCGAAGCCGAACCGCCCAGCGCGTGCCGCTGAAGCGATGGGGCAGCCCCCAGGACATCGTCAACACCGTCCTTTTCCTGATCGAGGGCACCGACTTCATGACTGGCTCCACGATATTCGTTGATGGCGGTCAATTGATCGCTTAACAAAGTACGCCATGCGGAATTCGGAGTGCGGAATGGGGAATCGGGGAAGGCCAACCCTTCGGGCTGTTCATTCCGCACTCCGCATTCCGCACTCCGTATTTTCCTGATGTACTCCGTCACGAAAATCATCCACTTCTGCTACGGGCATCGCCTGCTCAACTACGCGGGCAAATGCCGCTATCTCCATGGGCATAACGGAAAGGTTGAAATCGAGTTGAGTAGCGAGCGGCTCGATCGGCGGGGGATGGTGCGGGACTTCACGGAAATCAAGCAGGCGATCCAAACGTGGATTGACCGGGAGCTGGATCACAAGATGGTCCTGAGCCGTCGCGATCCGGTCCTGCCCCTGTTGCGGCGAGCGGGCGAGCCGCTGTTCGTGATCGACCACAACCCGACCGCTGAAACACTAGCCCGGATCATCTTTGAGTACGCGGCCTCTCAGAACTTCCCCGTCACCGCCGTCCGGCTGTGGGAAACCGAGCACTCGGTGGCGGCTTACCGACCTCCCGCCGCCGATCTCCGCCGGCGAGTGCGACGAGCCGGAGCCGGCCGGCGACGCGCACGCGGCGCGATCCGCTCCACCTCGACCGCCGCGTAGTCAATCCCCGGCAGCGCCCGTTTCTTCACCCGCACGCGTACCCACCCTCTCGGATACTCCGCGACGATCGCCTGCGCGATCGCTTCGGCCAGCGTCTCCATCAGCCGATACGCACGGGTTTGCGCGAGGTCGCGAACCGACGTGATGAGCTTTGCGTAGTCCACCGCCGCGCGCACATCATCCTCAGCGGCTGCACCGGCCGCATCGATACTCAATTCCACGTCAATCCAGATTGTCTGCAGTTTTTTCCACTCCACGTCGTAGACTCCAACGCGGGCCTCAACAGCTATGTCACGTAGGATCAAGTGATCGGGCATGACCTGCCAGATTTCCGTGTCTCTCCTGTCGCGGCTATTGAGACTCATCGATATGCTGGCGGATAAACTTAGCGATCTCGTCCGTAGGCCGCATGGCAAGGTAGCGATGCCACAGGGCCGTGCCTTCCTGGTACCGTCCTGTCTTGCGATAGCAGAGCCCCAGACTGTAGTACAGATTGGCATTCTCTGGCCACCGTGCCATAGCCGTCTCATAATAAGGGATGGCCGTGGCGTGCTTGTGATAGCGAAAGGCGAGGATGTTGCCTTGAAGTTCGTTTGCTGCCTTATGGTTGGGGGTGAGCGCTAACGCCTTTCTACACAGCAGCTCAGCGTCTTGATCTCGCCCTTCTTCATAGGCCGTGAGCCCCATATAGAAAGAGCAATCACTCTGGTCGATCCGATCTGTCTCGTGCTTAGCTGGAAGCTGCACCACGGTCTGATATTCAACCAAGGCTTCTTGCCGACGGCCCAGATCGTAGAGCGCATGGCCGCGTGCGGCGTGAGGCCCAATTTCATCCGGGGTCACCCGAATAGCCTGTTCCGCAAGGCGTCGCGCGTCCTCAAGTCGACGGGCCAGTCGCAGCTTGATCGACAAATACGTCAGGGCCTCTGGATCTTGAATCAAGTTGATCTCACGTTGCATGGCTTCGATCTCGCTGAGGCTGAGTAAGGCGTACGCCAGGTAGGCTCGCGTCCAATCAGCGTTCTGCAGCTTGAGCGCCTTTCGTGCAGTCTCAACCACTTCTTCATAGCGGCCGAGCTCGACCAGAGCCCTCGCTGAATTATTGAGGGGCCACCAGGTGTCGGGAATCACCTCCAGCGCTCGTTGGGAACTTTCCAATTGAAGGTCGAAGCGCTTGGTGCCTCCATACGTCCGACTGAGTTCCATGTTGAGGAGCCAGATATCCACCGGTCGCTCGGCTACGGTGAGCCCGGCCTGTAGGGTTTTGATCGCGGCTTCTCGCTCGCTCCTGGCCTGAATGCTCGCGAGGACCCAATACGCAAGCGCAAGCTCTGGATGCCGGTCGATGGATTTCCGAGCCCACTCTTCTGCCTGCGTTCGTTCGCCCAGTTCATAATGCACGAGGGCTCGCGCCTGGAAGAGTGTTGGCAAATGAGGATCGAGCTGTTCGGCGCGGTTCAGCGTGATCTTGAGCTCATCGCTTAGCGGCTTTCGTCGAGCATCAGTATCCGGCAGCGCACCTACGAGCTCGCTAGCGGCCACGGCCATTTCCACGTAGGCGGGGGCATGCGTGGGTTCAACGGCCATTGCCGTATCGAACGCTCTCAGCGCCTCCAGCAGCAATGCTGGCTTCCGTTCAACGATGAATCGTTCCGCCGCACCCCTTCCTCGTGCGACAAGTTCTGGAGCGCTCAAGTTGCTGTCGTGATCGTCCTTCTGTCTGGACTCCTGACGAGCGCCTTGCGTATCTGAGTCTTCAAAGAGGTCAAAGATCGTTGGGTGAGCAGCCCAGGCGGTGGGAGCGACGATCAACGATACCTGGACCAGCAACAGCACGAGCAGTAACGATCCCCCTGGAATACCTCCGCAATTTTTTGGCATTGGCACAAGAAGGAACCGAACGCTTACTCTTCCATCGTGGAGATATCTCCGACGGGCTCACCGGTATCCCATGCTCTAAGGACGCGGCGCATAATCTTGCCGGAGCGCGTCTTGGGCACTTTGTCGACGAAGGCGATCTCGCGCGGGGCCGCGTGGGCTGCGAGGGTGGTCTTGACGAAGTCGACGATCTCCTTCTTCAACGGCTCCGACGGCTGGTAGCCCTTGCGCAACGCAATGAAGGCTTTGATGATCTGGCCGCGGACTTCATCGGGCTTGCCGATCACCCCGGCCTCGGCCACCGCCGGGTGCGCGACGAGCGCGCTCTCGACTTCAAACGGCCCCACCCGCTCACCGGCCGTCTTGATCACGTCATCCGCCCGGCCCTGGTACCAGAGGTAGCCCTGCTCGTCTTTATACGCGGTGTCTCCACTGACATACCAACCAGGAATCCGGAAGTACTCTTGATACTTGGCTGGATTCCTCCAGATCTCCTTCATCATCGACGGCCATCCCGGCTTCACGACCAGATGGCCGAGCTGCCCCGGGGACAACTCCTTGCCCTGATCATCCACGACCGTCGCGTAGGTCCCCGGAAACGGCTTGCCGGTGCACCCGATTGGAAAATCAAGGCTTCGGTAGTTGCAAATGAGCTGCATGCCGGTCTCGGTCATCCACCAGGTCTCATGCGGGGCGAGGCCGGTGATCTTCTTGATCCATTTCAGCGCTTCAGGGTTGAGCGGCTCGCCGACGCTGCAGATGTGGCGTAGGCTCGTGAGGTTGTACTGCTTCGGGATCGCCTCGCCGGCGGACATGAGCATCCGGTAAGCGGTCGGGGCGCTGTACCACATTGTGACCTTGTAGCGCTGGATGGTCTGGTACCAGCGGTCAGGATCGAAGCGTCCGCCGATCACGACGCTGGAGATCCCCAGCGTCCAGGGACCGTAGATCCCATAGGAGGTTCCCGTCACCCACCCTGGGTCAGCCGTGCACCAAAATGAGTCGTCATCGCGCAGATCGAGCGCCCATTTCGCCGTCTGATAGTGGCCCACCATCGCGTATTGCCGATGCAGCGCCCCTTTGGACTTCCCGGTCGAGCCGGAGGTGTAGTGAATGATGAGCCCGTCGTCCACCGTCAACCACGTGGGCTCGACCCAGTCCGCAGCGTTCGCGGTGATCTGTTCGTAGCTGACCTCATTCGCGGCAAGGGTCCCGGTGGCGCCGATGAGGACCAGCCGCTTCAGCGCGGGGAGCTTCGCGAGAGGGATGCGGTGCTTGAGCGTTGGCGACGTCACGCAGACGACCGCTTCGCTGTCCCCGAGGCGATCCTCCACCGCCTGCTCCATGAACGCTTCGAAGAGCGGGACGGGGATCGCGCCGATCCGGTTGATCCCAAGAATAGCGATGTAGAGCTCCGGCGTCCTTGGGAGGAAGGTGCCGACTCGATCACCCGGTTTGACGCCGAGCCGCTTGAGCGCATCGGCGAATCGGCTGGTGAGGACCTTCAAATCCTGGAAGGTATACGTCTCATCTCGCCGCTCGAAGTCGGTAAAGTAGAGCGCGACTTTGTTGTTGCGCCAGGACCCGGCGTGTCGATCAACCGCCTCATGGACCACGTTGACCCTGCCTGTGCGCGACCAGTCAAATTCGCGCTCCACGTCCTTCCAGCTGAAGGTCTGGTAGGCGGCGTCGTAATCCTTGAGGTGTGCGTCGACGGTCCTGGGCTTGCGCTCCCATTCGAGCGCGGCTTGCTCGGAGGACATCGCGCCGGAGGATGGGCTCGAAGATGAGGACGTCATGCTGACCTCCTTGGTTCGGTTGAGCCGGCTAGTGGTTCGACAACGTTGTTTTGATGGATTGCGCACCACTAGTGCTGAGCAGGATTGAAATGATCAACCGATCATTTCAATCTGGTCGAAGCACTAGGCCTGTTTGCCCGTTGCGTCACTAACACCAACTGGCTCAACCGGCATAACCGGCCAACGGATTAATCGGCAAGGACGTACGAGCGGCGCTCAAGCGGCGACGGGTTATTCGCGCGGACAAGCAGCCAACTGCCGACGATCAACAGGAGCGAGCTGAAGAGGCTGCCGACCGGAAACGGAAGCGACACCCAGATCCCTGCGGCGAGAATGTTGATGAGGGCGAGCGGCAGGAAGAACTTCCACGCCAACCCCATGAGCTGGTCGACCCGAAGTCTGGGAAACGTCCCGCGGAACCACACCAGGACAAAAACCAGCGCGTAGGTCTTCGCGAAGAACCAGATCCACGACGGGATGGGTTGCGCGCCCCAGAGGACGATTGATCCTACAAGCGCTGCCAGACCCAAGCCTTTTGCCGGCAGCGGCAACCGTCCGGCTGTGGCAACGAGGACGGCCACGAGCACTGCCAGCGGCCAATACGGCAGCGCCGGCCCCTGCCAGCCGCCGAGAAATAACGTCACCGTGAAGGCGCAGATGGCAAACGACTCGAGGAACTCCGCCATGTACCAGAGCGCGAACTTCATGCCGCTGTACTCGGTGTGAAACCCGCCGACGAGCTCGGACTCCGCCTCCGGCATGTCAAATGGCGTGCGGTTGACTTCCGCGACACCGCTCAGGAAGAACAGGAGGCTCGCCACGAACCCCCACGGGGTGAAGAAGAACCAGTGACCGGCCTGCGCCTCCACGATGCCGGTCAGAGACAGCGTACCGGTGACCATAATGACCGCCACGACCGACAGGACCCCGGGCACTTCATAGGAGATGATCTGCGCGACGGAGCGCATCGCCCCTAGGATCGAGAATTTGCTCCGCGAGGCCCAGCCGCCCATGAAGATCGCGTACGAGCCAACGGAGGAGACGGCGAACACGTAGAGGAGCCCGACATTCAGGTCCACGGGAATCATGTGGCGCCCGAAGGGCATCACCGCAAACAGGAGAATCGCCGGGACCACCGAGAGGACCGGCGCGATCACATGCAGGAGTGAATCGGCCCCGCGAGGGACAATATCCTCTTTGATCAACATCTTGAGCCCATCCGCCAGCGGCTGCATCAGCCCGTAGATCCCCACCCGAGTCGGCCCGAAACGGTTCTGCATCCGGGCGATGATCTTGCGCTCAAGCCAGGTGAGGTACATCATGATGGCCGGCGCGATCGCCGCAATGACGCCGATCCGCACCAGGATCGATCCCCACGGCCGCGCCCAACTCGGAAGCAGGCCGAGCAGCCAGGCGTTGGCGCTCACGAACAGCTGATCAAGCGAGCTCATCACTCTTGCGGCTGTGGAGGCGGGGCGTTGGGCTGTGCCGGCGGTGACGCGGACCGGGGCGGTGCGGCCTT
>JACPXS010000035.1 GCA_016196415.1 Candidatus Omnitrophota bacterium | reverse complement strand
TCACCTCGCGATTGAGCAACACCCCCAGGCGGTTGAGAATGCCTTCGAGGTACGACGAGCTCATCTGCAGCCCGCCGACGGCCAGGACATTCGACTCGGTGGCTCCGGCTGCTTCGGTCCCGATCCGCTCCCTGCGCGCCGAGACCTGGATTTGCACGTCGGTGGCCGCCAACAACGCCCGCTGATCATCCAAGGTGAAGTCCCGGCGCACCACGAAACGTCCTGGATACTGCGCCTGGAACTCGGTCTCGAGCGACTTCAAGTAGTTGAAGAGCCAGTCCGAATGCGCCTGCACGTTGATGAACAAGACGATCTGCGCACCAGCAGCCAACCAGGCCGCGAGATTGTCTCTGGTAAACACCCTCTCCAGGTCGACTTTCTCGGGCACGCCACGCCCGGAGTAGGAGAACACAAGGCGATCCGGGTCGAGCCACACGCCGTCCATGATTGCCCGCCGAGAGAGTTGTTGTTTGCTCTCGCGCTTCACAAAGATCATCTGCCCGGCATCGGGATCGTCGAGATCCTGCTCAGGAAACCAGGCCGGGTTCAGCGCCTGGAGAGAGCGCCAGGCGGCCGTCCATGCGCGGCGCGTCGCTTCCAGATTATCGCCGTTGGTGACGGCCAGCGGCCACACGCCAAAGAGATTGTAGGGATCGTAGTGCGTCACCTCGACGCTGTGCGTGCCGGCCACGCCATTGGTCCCATCGGCCGTCCGCTGACCGGCGCTGGTAGGATCCTTCCCTCCGAAACGATCGAGGTATCTCCACCACCGCTCATCAAGACCCATGGCCCGCAGATCTCCCTCGGTCAGCCACCCCCGATTGCCGTACGTATGCGTGGTGTGCCAGATGACGGCGTCGCGGAGGATGTTGTCGGGCCGCTCCTCATCCTGGATCCGCTTGAACAGCGGCAACAGCCCAAGCTGCCCGTCTTGCGCCATGATGGCCGCCGACGTGTAGCGCGCCTCACCCATCTCATCGCGCTTGCGCGTTTCCATCCGCTCGATGAGTGCGAGCGAGGCACGGGACATGAATTCCGCAAACTCGGCCCATGTCGCCGCCCCGTCTTGTCCGTAGCGGTAGAGCGATTTCGTCAAGCGTCGATCCTCCAACCGTTCACGAATCAGGTAGACGATGACGCCCTCGTCGTTGATGCCCCGCCACGCTTCGACCGGCACCTCGCGGCGCCGCACCATCACCGTGAACTCAGCCACGAGTCTGAGGCCTCGCACCGGCGTGGGCAGCACACCGTCTTCCTGCGTGTAAGGAACACCGGCGTAGTAGGGTTCAATAGTCGCCACTTCGGCCTCATCACCGACCAGCCGCTTCATGGCGGCGGCATGATACTGCTGCACGCGCCCCAGCCCGCCGGCCGCGTACCAGCCCTCCGACGCCACGGTGTAGAGCGTGCGGCCGACCAGATGCGGCGCAAACTGGCGCAGCCACCCCGCCTGCGGCCGCCAGCGCAGCATCAGCAGGATGGCATCGATCAGCGGCCGATCTCGGAGCAGCGCCTGTGCCGGGCTTTGGAGAAAATCAGCGAGCAGTTCGCGTTCGGGTCGATCCAACCAGGCCACCGCTTTCAATACCGGCCAGCGGCTCTCCACCGGAAATTGCGGCCACTGTTCGCTGGCCGCCGCATAGCGACGCAACAGACGACGCAGGCGCTGGACCGCCCCCCCGCGAGCGAGTTGGTACGCCTGGAGGGCGTTGTGGAGTTGCCCAAACAGATGCCCTACGTCTTCGTAGGCCACGGCCGCCACCTCGATGGGCACCGCGAGCCGATACTGTCCCGGTTGCTGGGCCAGCACGCCCCGCTCCACGAGTTGGTTCAGCAGCGCCAGGAGGTCTTGCGCCGGCGCCGGCAGACCGTACGCCTTCGTCGCCGCGTCACCCTGTTCAAGCAGGTCATCAAGCGCCGCCCACCCATCGGGAGCGCGTTGAGAGAGGGTGACCACACGAGCCATCAGCGCCTGCGCCTGCGCCCATCGCGGCGCGAACTCCCCGATCTCCCGCACGAAGCCCAGCTCGATGTTCGCGCCCTCGATGTCCCGATCCTCAGCCGTCCCGTCGACCGCCCTCCCTGCATCTGCGGAGGCCGAAGCGCTGACCGCCAGCACCACCGGGATCGCCAGCGCCAGCAGCGCCGTCAACACCCCGCTCCAGCCGCCGAGCCAGGCGCTGCCGAGGATGGCGATCGCCGGCAGCGGCGTCTGCTGGGACTCCGGCGTAGAGCTCCCACCGACTTGGTGGAGTGGGTCAAGGCGCTCTTCCACCTCAAACATCAACTGATGCAGTTCCCGTGCCCTTCCGAGAAGAACGAGTTGATGTGCAGAGCTGTGATTCACCGCAGCATCTTCTAGCCCATTCACAAATTCCTCCATCTCTTGGAGCTGAGCTTCTAGTACCTGGATGGAGCTCGGTTGACGAAGGATCGCGTAGGTACGCTGGACAGCATCGTCAACCGACCGCCGGATGCTAACAGGCAGGGTTGGCTCGATCATATCCCAAGCCATCCTCATTCCCACTGCTTCCCGTTGCTCATGGAATGCGGTGAGGTTCTCGGCATTCTCGCCATAAGACAGACGTGGATTAAGAAACCGTAGACTCGGCACCTCCGGCAACACCACCGAACGTGGTGGGTGGGTGGGGAAGAGTTCCTCAAGGAGTGCGGCAACCCAATGATCGCGCCAGGAGCCGATGCCCAGCAACGGCTTGAGCTGACGGATCTGTTGCGCCGGCGATGCGGCGCGCAACTGCTCCACGGCTCGCAGATCGAGCGCCTCCAGCCGCCCCCCTGGGATGGCGCGCGGTCGAGCATTGAAGCGCTGCCGCACCCGGTCAATCGCCTGCGCAAGCCGTTGTCTCGTCAGGGCAGGCTGCGCGGGCTCCGTCATCAGGATGACGGCAGGCCAACCGGCCAGCGCCAGCAGCGCCGCCACCCACCCGAGGAGGTCGCCAGGGAGCATCGTGGAGCTGAGGGACGTCAGAGCAAAGAACTCGACCCAGCCGCGCTCCACGTCCTGCGCTTCGCGGTCACGGTACTCCGGCGAGCGATAGGGCTCGAGAATCGGATGCGCGTAGAGGCCCACCACCAACGCCAGCCATGCCGGCAGCACATTCGGCATGTGATGATCGAAATACAGGGGCATGCCTGACAGATCACCAACCGCGGGATCAACACCCAAGAGCTCCAGCGTGGGGATCAACTCGTAGACAGACGGCTCAAGCCAGTGGAGCTGCACACCAGTTGCCTCGGCAACCGGCTGTAAGATCTGCTCAGCTTGGACATTCACATAGGGCATCGCGGGAATGACCAGGCTTCCTGGCGGCAGCCGCGGACCCACGAGCTGAATCGACTCGCCGGCTTGATCTCCTCGGCCAATGAGGTCATCCAACACCACCACAACCCAAGCCCCTGAGGCCTGCAGGGCGCGCAGCCCCTGCTCATTCTGATAGACGAAGCGCGTGGGTCGCTTGGTCAGTGACGGCTTGGCGAGCTCAGCCGTCCACCGCCTGGACTTACCTTCCTCCGCATCACCCAAGATCACGACCCGCTCGCCTGGACGCAGCAGGCGCTCCAGGGCCGCGTTCACCGCCAGCGCCATCTGGCCGATCTTCCACTCATATGTCTGCTGAGAAACGTATCGAAGATGGGGGCGCACCAGCAAGAGCGTCTGCCTCACCGTGTCGTCTGGTGTCGACCGAATGAGCGCATCCAATGCCGCCAGATCCGGCGGAAAGCTTCTCCGTGGCCGGGGAATCTCAACGCCCTCCAGGCCCAATAACACCAGCGGTCCCAGTGCGAGCAGAATCAGCCACGAAGAAACGCCGGTTGAAAGCACGCTGCCGAGGATGACGATCGCCGGCAGCGGCGCCGGCGGCGACAGGCGGGCCGCCAGCCTGAGCTCCTGGACGGTCACAAAGAGTTCGGCAAACTCCCCCTCGGTCTGACCGGTGAGTTCCTGAATCGCCTGCGCTCCCTCTCTGGCTTTCATCTCCGACTCTTCGGTATAGTCGTGCCGATCCATCTGACTGTCATGGAACGCCCAGGCGGCCCCTGTCTCCGCCTGCTCCACGGCGTCGTAGAAGTAGGCGGCGTTGGGCTTGAGGTTCTCCTCACCGAAATGGTGGCTTTCGTAGAAGATCACCTTTGCGTTGGGCGCGTGTTTCGCGATGGCCGACAGGAACACCTTCGAGGCCTCCCGATGGTGCGCATGCGCATCAAACGGCGCCGGCAGGAAGAACGCCGACGCGTCTGTGTGGCGCCTCACGTAGTTCGTCACCCGCCTGCGCTCGACGTTCGTCATCTGTTTAAACCGACTCCAGTAGGACAGCACGCTGCCGTTCCTCCGGCTGGCCACCTCGATGATCGGCAAGTCCAGATTCAGGTCGGTAAAGCGTCCTTTCTCTGTGATGCCCAGGTGCCTCGCGCTCTTCCTGGCTTCTGCGCGCCGGATCCGACGTTTCAGATCCTGCCACCGCATCGCGCTCGCCCGCCGCTGCGCAATCGCTGCTGGGCTGGACTCCCTCGCCCTCAGATATCGCTCAGCGTAGTCATCGGTCACCCCGGTCTCATCCGGCACGGTGATGACCAAGGAGAGGGGCCTGCCGCTTCTTCGGATCATCCTGATCGTCGCGGCCATCTCCATCTCATCGTCTGGATGAGGAGCGACTATCACGACGGCGCCGCTTCCCTCCCCCAAGAGCTGCCTCAGTGCCGCCTCAGAGTCAAGGAGCAGCGGGGTGCGACGCTCATCGAGGGAAAACTCCACCCCGTTGAGGCGCACCCGTCGCCACGGCACCCGTTCCGTGAGGTCTTGCAGGAGGCGATCCATGGCGTCGAACTTGGCCTGCGCGTGGTGGAATGGCAAGAAATGGCCCACGCTGACCTGATGGACGATCGTCTGATCGGAGGTCCGAATGACGAACATCCCGGCTTCGACTCTGGCATGTTGCCGCACCCACTGCTGAAGCAGCACGCTGAGGAGCCAGCTCGGACTTCCCAACTGGGACTCATGGAGGAAGAGGTGATCGTTCGTGACGTGGTCAAGCAAGATCGCCTGACGAGCATCCCGTCGCCAGGGTAGGAGCGTCGGCGGAGGGCCTCTGATGACGCGAAGCGCCGGCGCTCCGCCTTCCCGCAGTGCCCGGCTGATCTCCGCGTACACCTGTCGGTACCCGTCTGAGACATCGACGGATTGCGCCACGTCCTCCAGGGCCCAGAGCATGGTCTGGCGGTGGTCGTTGAGCTGCCGCCGCTCGCGGTCCGTCGGGTCGGAGACGCGCACCCCGCCGATGAACCGCCGCGGCGGTGGTGGGTCAAGATGCAGTTTAAGTCGTCCATCAAGCGTCCTGGGCACCCCACTCTCCAGCATGATGGTCGCGCGCTCCTCATCGGCGGCCAGCGCCAGCGCCAGCGGCACCATCGCCAGCGACGCGAGCAGCCCGCTCGCCGCCCCATCGAGCGCGTTCGAGAGGAACGGGGCAACGGCAAGTGCGTGTAGCGACGTGGGATTCCGGACAGCGCTCTCTTGCGTCACGTCCGCGGAGCCCGGCGCGGATTGCCGAGCGACCGAGGACGGGGAGACGATCATGGCTTCTTGTTCGAACTCTTTCCCGACAAACCAGACCCGCGTCACCCGCCACCCTGCCCGTCGAAATCGCTGCCATTCTTCCGGCATGCCTGGCCACATCGGATTATAGTCATAGCCGCCAAGTATCTGAATTGTCTGGGATGGCTCCCGGAGGATGTGCCAGATTAAGGCTTCGTGAGCGACTTGATAGGTATACCCGAAATTGGCCACCCGAATCGTCGGAGCGCCTTCTAAGAGACGCCGGCGAGCTTCAGCATGGCCAGGGGTGAGCCACTCCGTCAGATCCTCATGAACCAAGATGAACTGATCCTCTGGTTGAGGTTGGTAGAACGTCCACTGCCCGCGGGACAGGACCACGCCCTGGTAGCCAGCCTCCCGTAAGGCGGCCTCCGCGTCTACCAAGGCCTCCCTATCAGAGTCAATGCCCACAACCCGGCGAGCCCCGAGCCGCAAGGCGAGCAAGGCCAACACGCCGTTGCCGGTCCCATCATCCTCCACGATTGCCTCGGTGAAGTTCTGCTCCAACATGCCGGCCATCACGGCAGCGGTATACGTGTCATAGTCCAGCGAACGCACGGTGAGCACGAGGCGATCCCGTGCCTGCGTGGCGACCTCATCTGGGATGTTGACCGCATCGGTCATCACCATGACGGGCCCGACCCGCATGTACTGGGGGTGGACGTTGAGGTCGGCGACGAACTCTTGCCGGCGACGCCCGACAACGATCTTTCCCCGCTCAACGGCAAGCTGATTCGCGAGAAGCAGCGCCGACTCGAAGTTCCGAAGAGCCTTCCGGGACCTCGCACGAGACGTCGCTGCCGGCTCCTCCCCGCTCCCGCCCACCTCCAGCAGCACGAAGCTTGATATCCCCGCCCCCGCTGCCAGCGATCCGCCTGCCACGAGTGCTGTGGCAGCCGCCACGAGGAGCCACGAGAGCCGATTGATCGTAACCCTCCTCTTGGATATACTACGGCGATGGAACGCATCAAGACTTACGTCTGGCGGCTTTATCGTGACCGGTACGTGAAGGAGCGCACGAGCGATGAACCAGGAAGAGAGCTTCGTCCATAAGACGCTGGAGCTGGCGACCGAGTGGAGCAAGCTGCTGCTCAGCGATGAGACGCTGTCCCACCAGGTCCCCAACGATGCCGTGATTGTGTTCCAAATCGAGGACGATCCGGTATACAACACCCAGAGCGTGGCGTTGGCGAAAGCCAGCCATGAGAGGGAACCGGATCTTCCGATCGTGTTCGGCCACGTCAAGGGCCTTGCGCCAGCGTTAGTCTCTCGTCTACTCGATCCCCATATCGAAGTCAGCAGCCTCTGAACTACCGTTTCTTCCTGCCCTGACCCGCTCTGCCGCACGGCCCCCACG
>JACPXS010000025.1 GCA_016196415.1 Candidatus Omnitrophota bacterium | reverse complement strand
CGGTAAGCACACGATGGTCGGAGGTCATCTTGATCTCAAAACCGTTTCGCAATCTGACGCGGTACACAGGCTTCAGGCCGTTGTCGATCACGCGCACAACCGGAGCCGCGACAGAACGACACTCCTCGTCGATCGCATGAACCACCAGATCTGGATGCTCGGACAGCGTATCAAGACGATGGCTGACCCCGGTTCTTGCATCCTCAACCATCGTGTCGCCGCTTACACACACCCCGTAGGTTGCGCGCAGGATCGGCTCAAGCCGGGGGTGCTCATACTGGATCGGGATCTGGCCGTGCTTGCGTTTCATGAACTCATCGAGCATGCCCGAACCGATCGGGTCAAGAGATCCCGCATGCCGGAACTTTCAAGCTGGAACACCCCCACCGTCTCCGCGCGGGCCAGCAATTGATAGGCGTCCTGATCGTCAAGCAGGAGCGCGTTCACATTGATGAGCGATCCATGCCGTCGTTCGGCCAGCTTGACCGCTTCATCGATAACCGTCAGGGTGCGCAGGCCCAGCATATCGATCTTGAGCAGGCCGATGTGCTCAAGCGCCGTCATGTCAAAGCCGGTCGTGATCTGTCCGTCGTTGCTCTTGAACAGCGGCGCGTACTCAGTCAGCGGGCGGTCGGCGATCGTGATGCCGGCCGCGTGGGTCGAGGCGTGGCGCGTGAGCCCCTCAAGGATCAGCGCGGTCTCCATGAGCTGCTTGACCTGCTCGTTGGTGCGGTAGAGGTGGGTGAGCTCCGGCACTTGGGCGAGGGCGCTTGAGAGGGTGGTATCGAGCTCGTTGGGGATCAGCTTGGCGAGTCGGTCCGCTTCGGTGTACGACAGCTTCATGACGCGCGCGACGTCCCGCACGACCGCCTTCGCCTGCATCGTTCCGAAGGTGATGATCTGGGCGACGTTGGTTTTGCCGTACTTCTGAATGACGTAGTCGATGACCTCGTTGCGCCGCTCATAGCAGAAGTCGATATCGATGTCCGGCTGGGTGACGCGCTGCGGGTTCAGGAATCGCTCGAAGAGCAGGTCGTACTTCAACGGATCGATGTCCGTGATCCCTAAGCAGTAGCTCGCCAGGCTGCCGGCGGCTGAGCCTCGCCCAGGCCCGACCGGGATCCCGCGTTCTTTGGCGAACCGCACAAAGTCCCAGACGATCAAAAAGTAGCTGGTGTAGCCGGCTTGCGCGATCACGGCGAGCTCGTGCTCCAGCCGCTCCACGAGCTGGGGCGAGGTCTTCCTGTAGCGGCCTTCAAGACCCCGCTCGCAGAGCTCTCTGAGATATGCCTGTTGGGTTTTTCCTGGCGGCGGTTCGTAGTGCGGCAAATGGATCGTTCCGAATTCTAGCTCGAGGTTGCATTGCTCCGCAATCTCCAGCGTGGCGGCGATGGCGTCAGGCGTGTCGCTGAAGAGCGTCTTCATTTGGTCGGCCGATTTCAGGAAGAACTCCGGCTGCTCGTACCGCAGCCGGTGCGGGTCGTCGAGCGTCGTCTGCGTTTGGATCGCCATGAGGGCATCATGCGCTTCGGCGTGCGCCTGTGCGATATAGTGGACGTCGTTCGTGGCCACGCACTTGACCCCCGCCTCATCGGCAAGCCGGCGCAACAGTGGCCGGACTTTGTGCTCCAGCGGCAGGTTGTGGTTCTGCAGCTCGACATAGACGTTGTCCCTACCCAGAATCTGGACGAAATCGTCGAGCTCCTTCCGGGCCAGCTCGAGCTGATCCTGGGCGAGGTGGACGTTCAGGACGCCTTTGAGACAGCTGGTCAGCGCGATGAGCCCCTCGTGGTGTTGGGCGAGCACCTCCTTGTCGATCCGCGGTTTGTAGTAGAAGCCCTCCAGATAGCCGATGGTCACAAGCCGCATGAGGTTCCCATAGCCCTGCTCATCTTTCGCCAGCAATACGAGATGGGCGTTGGAGTCCCGGATGCCGGTGCCGGTTTTATCCAAGCGGCTCTTTGGCGCGATGTAGGTCTCGCAGCCGATGATGGGCTTGATGCCCTGCTTCATGCAGGCTTCGTAGAACTCGATGGCGCCGAAGAGATTCCCGTGGTCGGTCATCGCCATGGCCGGAAACTTCAATTCGGCGGCGCGCTTCACGAGCGGGCCAATGCGGCAGGCGCCATCCAGCAGCGAGTAGTTGGTGTGGAGGTGGAGGTGGACGAAATCGGCGTGCAGCATTCAAACGCTATGACACGTGATCGGTGACACCTGACAAGGCAGGAGGCTCGCGGGCTGGGACATCACCACCAGTGTAGGAGTTTCGGAGAGAAATGCAAAAGAAAAGCGGTCTCTCGTTATCGCGTTGGCCTGTCACGTGTCACGTGTCATTTGTCACCGATGGTGTTCTGCCCAGCTCGTTGATCCGATGGATGAGCTCCACGAGCCGGCCGTAGCTCTGCCGGTTGAAGTCGAAGATCAACCGCGGCAGATGCCGCAGCTCCGGTTCGTCTGACTCGGCTGGAAGGGCCGTCCCCTGCTGGATGGCGCCGGAACGGAGCAGATCGCGGAATTCCCGCGTGAGTCGCGTCAGGGCTTCTGCGGGAAGCGGACGCTGCAGGCGCAGCACGAGCCAGTCATCCACATACCGGAGTGAATGGTACACGGTGTAGAACCGGAGGATCTGGCGGACGGCCTCTTCGGAGGAGCGCACGACGCGGTAGAGCGAGCGATCCGAAGCGGCAATCATGCCGCCCCGGCCGAGCTGGCGGTCAAAGAATTGACGCAACGGCTTCCAGAACGTTCCGGTCGGCGTGTCCACGAAGATGATCGGCCTCGGATCGGACTTCCCCGTCTGGACGAGGGTGAGCGACTCAAACCCTTCATCCAAGGTTCCAAAGCCTCCGGGAAAGAGCGCCGTGGCGTGCGATTCTTTGATGAACAGCAGCTTGCGGGTGAAGAAGTACTTGCAGTTGATCAGCTTGGGGTCTTTGGCGATGATCGGATTCGCTTCTTGCTCAAAGGGCAACCGGATGTTGAGGCCAAAGCTGGCCGCTCTCCCGGCTCCTTCATGGCCGGCTTTCATGATGCCGCTGGCGGCCCCGGTGATCACAATCCATCCCGCGCGAGCCATCAGGCGCCCAAACTCCTGCGCCATGGCGTAGGCCGGATGCTGGCGCGTGAGGCGCGCGGAGCCGAACATGGCGACCTTGTGCGCGTGGCGGTAGGGGCGGAAGACCTTAAAGGCGTAACGCAGCTCCTTCAGCGTCGCGTTCAGCATTTTCAGATCACCGGTGGACGATCGGTCCTCGCCGAGGCGATAGACCGACATCATCATCTCGGTCAGCAGCCGGCGGTCTAGCGTGTCATCGAACCCGTTCACAAGGTGAGCGATCTGCGCATCCACGGTGGCGTTGTGGGTGGTGTAGGCGTGTCGTTTCATCGGGTTCTGCGGACGCCTCGAAACGGCGCATGTCGTTCCGTGTATTCAATGATCCTGCGCATCATGCTGACGGCTTCGATAGGGTATCGGCCGGTGGCGGTTTCCCCGGAGAGCATGACGAAATCCGACCCGTCGATGACCGCGTTCGCGACGTCCGTGACCTCGGCCCGGGTGGGTTCGCGGTGATCAATCATGTGCTCCAACATCTGGGTTGCGGTAATGACCGGTTTCTTGAAGTGGTTGCAGGCCGCGATCATCCATTTTTGGAGGATCGGGATTTCATGGATGGGGACCGAGATACCCAGATCACCCCGCGCGACCATGAGTCCGCCCGCCGCTCGAAGGATGGCTGCCAGATTCAAGACCCCTTCACGGTTTTCGATCTTCGCGATGACGATGCCGTGCGGCAGCGGCACCGCAAGCCGCCGTTTGACCGCGTAGACATCTGCGGCGCTCCGGACAAAGGATTGCGCCACATACTGGATCTTGTGATGGATGGCGAACTCCAGGTCCTGGATATCTTTGGTGCTGGCGGGCGGGAAATCGAGTTGCGCTCCTGGAACGTTGACTCCTTTGCGTTCTCCCAGCGCTCCTTCTTGGGTGACGATGGTTTCCAAGCGATGTTCCGTGCTCCGGAGGACCTTGAGGTGGATCGTTCCGTCTGCCACATAGATCATCTGGCGCGGGTGGATGTCGCTGAAGGCTCCAGGATAGTCCAGCGAAACCCCTCGATGGGTGCCGTGCGCCGGTTCTCGATACAGGCTGAAACGCTGGCCTCGCGTGAGCTGGATCTCTCGCCCGCCCCGGAGCAGCCCCGTTCGGATTCGGTGGCCGGCCAGGTCTTGGAGGATCGCGACATGTCGGCTCTCGGCATGCTGGGCCCGTTGAATTCGGGCGAGGAATCGTTCGTGGTCTTCCATCGACCCGTGCGAGAAGTTGAGCCGAAACACGCTGACCCCTTCACGGATCATCCGCCGCAGGGTACTCGTGTGCGCGCAGGCGGGACCGACGGTGGCGATGATGCGCGTCCGCATCACACAGTCACCCTCGTCATTCCCATTCGATCGTCGCCGGCGGTTTGGATGAGAGATCGTACACGACGCGATTCACCCCCTTCACTTCATTGATGATCCGGTTCGCAAGACGCTCCAGCACCTCCGCTGGCAGCCTGGCCCAGTCGGCGGTCATCGCATCCTGGCTTGTGACGGCGCGCACCGCCACGACGTGCTCGTAGGTCCGCTCATCCCCCATGATCCCCACCGTTTTGACCGGCAACAGAACCGCAAACGCCTGCCACAGCGACCGAAAGAGTCCTGCCCGAGTGATTTCTTCCATGACGCGCTGATCGGCTTCGCGCACCATCCGTAGCCGCTCGCGCGTGACCTCTCCAAGGATCCGCACCGCAAGCCCGGGCCCGGGAAAGGGGTGTCTGAAGAGAATCTCATCCGGCAGCCCCAGGAGTTTTCCCACGTCCCCCACCTCATCCTTGAACAAGTCGCGAAGCGGCTCGACCAGCTCCAGATCCATCTGCGGGGGCAGCCCGCCAACATTGTGATGCGTCTTGATGGTGGCCGACGGCCCTCCCCAGGCGGAGCGGCTTTCGATGAGGTCGGGGTAGAGCGTGCCTTGGGCGAGGAACTTCACTCCGGGAATGGTCCTGGCTTCCGCTTCGAAGACCCGCACAAACTCCTCCCCGATGCGCCTGCGTTTCTGCTCCGGGTCGGTGACGCCTTCCAACCGCGAGAGAAAGCGCTCTGCCGCATCCGCGACGCGCAGGGTCATGTGGAAGTGCCGGCTAAAGGTCGCTTCGAGCTGCGCGCGCTCCCCGCTTCGCAGGAGGCCGTTATCCACAAAGACGCACGTGAGTTGATTACCGATCGCCTGATGGATGAGGAGGGCGGCCACCGATGAATCCACCCCCCCGCTCAGACCCAACACGACGCCTGCGGTTCCAACCTGCTGCGTGATCCGCTCGATCGCTTCCTGAATAAACGACGTCATGGTCCACTCGCCCTTGCAGCCGCAGATGGCGAACAAGAAATTCCGGAGAATGGTCGGCCCCTCCTGCGTGTGGGCCACTTCCGGATGGAACTGAAGGCCGTACAGTTTTCGCGTCGGCTCGGCGATCGCGGCTGAAACCGTATTATCGGTCTGGGCGAGCACGACAAAGTTCGCGGGCAGTCGGCTGACCGCATCGCCATGGCTCATCCAGGAGATGGATTCAGGCTTCACGGATTCAAACAGCCCGTTCGCCTCCAGGACCTGTACCGGCGCTTTCCCGTACTCCCGCTTTGCGGCGGGCTGGACCGTCCCGCCGAGCACGTGCACCATCGCCTGCATGCCGTAGCAGATGCCCAACACCGGGGTTCCGGTGTCAAAGATCTCGCGGTTCGGAAGCGGGGCGTTGGGCTGATACACGCTGGCAGGGCCGCCTGAGAGAATCACCCCGTGAGGACGATGCCGACGGATGACCTCGGCCGAGAGGTCTTGCGGGGGGATGATGCGGCAGAACACGTGTTGTTCGCGGATGCGGCGCGCGATCAGCTGAGTGTACTGCGATCCGTAATCGACAATGAGGATGAATTCGTGCGCGCTCATCAGTCAGATGAACCTATTGCGCGTTGACGCGTTAGCACGTTGGCGCATTCTCGGTTCAACGCGCAACCCGCCAACTCGCAAACGCGCCAACGGGAGTGGTGGTCCCCAGGCGTGTTATCGGGCGTTCGATCTGACGAGCCTGGCGCTGGGCGCGGTGCTGCGTGCCGGTTGCTCGGCGGATTTACGCGCCATGCCGACGCGCTGAACCTGCTGGAAGATTTTGCCCTCCGTCTGGATGGACGGCGCGATGATGATCTCGGTCAACTGGAGGGCTTTGATGTCTTTCGCGCCGACGGTCCCCATGCAGGTGGTGATGGCGCCCATGAGGTTTTGAGAGCCGTCGTCCGTCAAGGCCGGGCCGAACAGAATTTGCTCAAGCGTCCCGGTGGTCCCGACGTAGA
>JACPXS010000032.1 GCA_016196415.1 Candidatus Omnitrophota bacterium | reverse complement strand
GGCCCCGCGCTCGCCCGCAGAGCCGGCGCGATAGTCGCCGGGCGAGGACGGACGTGGGGTCGCGCAGCGGCAGGCCCTGCCAAACTTGACCAGTACCGGCATCCGGTCTCTCACGGCACCAGGAGGTGCGTCACTGGAGGCCACAGGATGGTCGTCGCCACACCGATAAGGACCAGCGTCAGCAGACCTGCCATAACGAGATTGACTTCGCGCTTTCGAAGCACCAGATGCAATACGCCCCAGCTCAGGAGCCATGCGAGCAGCGCGATCGTCTCCTTTCCTGAATAGGGACCGATCCCTGCTGCGCCTGGCATCCAGAGGTTCCCGAACGACTGCATGGCATGTTGGATCGCCTCGGAGCGCTCGGAGAGAACTTGGGAGAATCCCAACGCGACAAGCCCCAGCCCTGTGCCCACGAGGGCGGCGGCGGCGGGGCCGGTCGTGACGTCAGCCGATGTCGTATCCTTCATCATGGGGACCTCCTAGACCGACTTCATTTTTGTAATGGCCGCCCCCAACCCGAAGGCGACGACAAAATAGAAAAAGACGAGCGCGAGCAACACCGCGACAATCGTACTCAACCCACGACGTCGGTAGACTTCAGCCCCGTAGCGCACCAGCAGGTACGCCGCCACGACGGCCAACGGGAAGGTAAACAACGCAGCAAACTCCTTGAACTCAAAAAACACCTGGTGCAGCGCTGGTGCGAGTTGCAGGAAGTAGCTGCGGGGACCGGTGGACGCCCGGTACGGGATATAGATCCAGTTCCCTGAAATGATCGTCATCAACGCCATCATGGCGTTGATGACGCTGCCCATTTGCAGCTCGGCGATATTCCAGGCTTGACCCGCAAAGATCCGATAGCCCTGAAACAACCCGACGGTGGCGGTGATCATGAAGAGTCCGGCACACATTCCATGGACTGCGCCCCGGATGGCGTCGTTGCCTGGACCCAAGAGTTTGTCCAACGGTGCGGTGAACACCACCATCCCCAGCCCGATCAGACCCAACACGATCACCACAGCCCAGAGCGAACGCGCAGACGCGACGTCTGTCTGTTGAGGCTCGGCCATCTCAATTCCTCCTCACCGCGATAGCTTCAGGCTGTCGAGCTGACTCAGCCGGCTTCTCCGGCTCATCCTGCCTGCAAGAGCAGGAGGCGTGGCCTCTTCCGGCATGCCGGCGCCACCTGACCATTTCCTGCTCGCGCTGAAGCACTCAGGCATACCCGTTCAACTGCTTCAACAGCTCAGCGTCATCCCTAGCCCCCGTCACCATCAGTCAGCCGTCACTGTCACTCCAGGCAGATGTTTCAGTGCACCCACAGCGCGGGGATGAGGCCGCCGCCTCGCGAGACGTTCACGACGGGAAGGCCTGAGCAGCGGCCCACCAACCCAATCCCGGAGGAGCTGAAGAAAAATCCGGAGACGACGCACCGCCGGCGCCATCGAAGCCCCCCGTCGACCATCGTCGGGAAGGTGTCGGTCGGGATGTGGGCGCGCTGTTGGACCACATAGCGTTCCTTCCCGACCAGCGCCAGGCGCAATTCGGCCTCCCAGGTCCGCTGGCTGACGGTCGAGCCGATCACCACGCCTTCCCCGCCGAACATCGTGTTGGGCTTCAAGACAAGGCGCGGCCGGTTGCGTCGAATAAACTGCGGCAGGTCCACGCGCCGCCCGGCGGGATCGGACACGCGCGCCTCGCGCACCAGGCGCGTCCAGAGCAGATGCGCACGGAAGAGCCGCCGCTGCGCGGCGGTGAAGTGGCGCGCATACGTCGCGTCGGTGAACAGCTCCCAGGTCGATTTCTGATCGAACTCCCACGTCAAGGCCGAGATGAGCCGCCCCGCCCGGATGGCCTGGCGCAGCGCCGCCAGTGTCGCTCCTCGCCGCTCCATCTCGACGAACTCAGAGAGCTCTGAATCCCGATACAGGAAATCGACCGGCACCCCGTTGGCGCGAAAGGTCCCGCGCGAGCACGTCAGCGCCCGAGGATCCGCCACCACCGCCTTGAGCCCGCGGCCCGCGAGGTACGCGGCCAACGCATGGAACTCATCCGTGCCGGTCGTGAAGTCGGCGTTCTCGATGAGGGCCACCCCGCGCAACGGACGCCCGAGCCGCTTGGCGACCGCGCGCAGCTCGTCCACCAACAATTGGCGCGGATCCGGCGTCGCGGTGATGGCCCGACCGGGCAGCGCCTGCGTCAGCACATCACCCAGCACATCCAGGGTGATCGAGCAGGCGGCCGGCGCGTAGTGGACGCCGCCAACCCCCACGGCGTTCGGCTCCAGCATCCGAAAGCCCTGCCGCCATCGCGCATGGTCGTAGATCGCCGTCGAATCGAGACGTCCGATGACCGCCAGGGGACGGGAGCGGGGATGGGTGGTCAGCCGCATCCAGGCGGCTCGCGCGGGCTCAAAGCGAATGATCTCGCGCACCGCAGGCAGGGCGTCATACAGGCGCGCCGCGCGCAGGAGCGCGTCGGAGAGCTGCCGGGCCACCTGATGAAAACACCACAGCTGCTCATGCGTGAGAATCCACGGCTTGAGGGCGATCTCGATCGTCCGCGAGCGGCCCGCGTCATCCAGGTACCGAACGCCGCGCACATCGGCCAGGGCGCGCATTGCAGCCATCCGGTCGCGGAGCGCACTCGGTCCTAAACGGCGCAAGGCTCTCTCGAGCAGGAATCGGGGCAGGTAATCCATGGGACGAACTATTCTATCTAAGAGGAAGGCCAGGCACAACCGCTTGCCTCTCAGGAAATTGAGAGACGACCGAACGTCCTCTGCTCAAGACAAATCCCGTCGGCTGTGGTATGGTAGGGTCCTTGTGGATGCCTGACCACGCACGGCCTCGCGATCTCATCGCTCAACTCATCCGTCACCTCACGCGTCGGGGCGTCGACTACGCGGATGTGCGCTACGAGCACCTGCTCCATGAAAGCCTCCTCGCCGAGCAGGGCCGCGTCTCGTCCATCAGCCTCTTCGAGAGCGCTGGGGTGGGCATCCGAGTCCTCATTAAAGGCTCCTGGGGATTTGCCGCCACCCCCCACCTAACCCTGCGCAGCCTCAAGCAGGCGGCCGGCCACGCGATTGAACTCGCGAAGGCCTCCGCGGTCTTGAACCGGCAGCCCCGGCCGCTGGCCCCGGTGGAGCCGGTCAAGGCGCGCCACACCTCGCGTTTCACCATCGACCCGTTTGAGGTGCCGCTCTCCAACAAGCTCGACTACCTCCTCTGGGCCAATACCTCGCTGCTCGGCCCGGCGCCCATCCAACGCGCCGCGACCCACATGGATTTCTATAAACGGCGCAAGCGCTTCTGCTCGACGGAAGGATCCGTCATTGAGCAGCTCCTCATTGAAAGCGGCGCGGGGCTTGAGGTAGTGGCGCAGCGCGGCCAGGAGGTCCAAACCCGCAGCGTGCCCAACTCGCACCATGGGGCCCTGGCGCAAGCCGGCTTTGAGTACGTCAAGCAGCTCGATCTCGTCGGGGGCGCCGCGAAAGCGAAGACCGAGGTGCTCCAACTGCTGCGCGCCAAAGCCCCCCGCGCGGGCGAGACGACCATCATCCTGGATCCGACGCAAGTCGTCATGCAGCTGCATGAGTCGTGCGGCCATCCGGCTGAGCTCGACCGGGCGCTGGGCCAAGAGCTGAGCTATGCGGGCGGCAGCTTCCTCACGCCGGATCGACTCGGGCGTTTTCGATACGGATCGCCGCAGGTGACGATCGTCGCCGACGCGACGATCCCAGGCGGGGTGGGCAGCTTCGCCTTTGACGACGAAGGCGTCCCGGCCCAGCGGGTGGAGTTGGTGCGTGAGGGAATCTTCGCCGGATACCTCAGCTCCCGCGAGTCGGCCGCGCGTGTGCAGCTCCCATCGAGCGGGAGCGCCATGCGCGCGGAGCACTGGAACGTTCCGCCGCTGGTGCGTATGACGAACGTCAACCTGGAACCCGGCGAGGCCACGCTCGATGAGCTCTGCCGGGACATCAAGCACGGGTACCTGCTCTCGACCAACAAGAGCTGGTCCATCGATGATCAACGGCTCAACTTCCAATTCACCACGGAACTCGGCTGGGAAATTACGGATGGCCGGATCGGGGCCATGATCAAGAATCCGCTCTATACCGGCATCACGCCGGAGTTCTGGGGCCGCTGCACCGGCGTGGGACGGCGGGAAGATTGGCGGCTGTGGGGAGTGCCCAATTGCGCGAAGGGCGAGCCGATGCAGCTCATGCGCGTCGGACATGGTTCCTCGTATGCCCGTTTTGATGGGGTGACGATCGCCCCTGCGAAGTAGCATGGTGCCACGACGACGGCCGGCAGCCTCCACCTGTGAGCCAAGAGGATGATCGGTGAGTCAACGCTCTTGACGGAGTTGTCGAGAGTGGTCAAGCACACCCGCGCCGATGGAATCAGCGCATGCGCGCATGCCAGGACGCGACGCGTGTTTCGATTCGCGTACGAGGGCATCCATCAATGCCTCATCCAGGAAAGCGTCACCGTAGTGCTCAAGGTCATTCAGGACCATCGCGTGGGGGTGGCCAGCGTGGACACGCTGGAACCGCGCAGCCTCGCGCGATGCGCCCGGGCAGCGCTCACGATCGCCCGCCACTGCCCAATTCAGCGCGAGCTTCCCGAGCTGCCCAGCCGGCACCGCATCACGCTGAAGGCCGATTACGTCCCGGCCACCGCCTCCGTCAGACCGGCTCAGAGCACCGCGTCCATTAAACAGCTTGTGCAACTCACCAAAGGCGCCGGCGCGATGCTCGCCGGCTCCTTGGTGACCGGCGCGGATGAGCTGGCGGTGGTGAACTCATCCGGCGTCGCCTGCTCCGCGGCCTCCACCGTCGCCGGAGCCAAGCTGGTGACGATGTACCGAGGGCTCTCAGGCTATGCCAGCGGCGTGCACCGGGATCTCGCGCAGCTGGATCTGGAGGCGTTGCTGAAGCGATCCCTCAGCCAGTCGCTCCACCGGCGCGATCCGGTGACGCTCCCCCTGGGAACGTATGAGGTCATCCTTGAGCCTGAAGCGGTCGCCGAGCTCGTGACCTGGTTGGGCTCGATCGCGTTTGGCGCCAAGAGCATGGAGGAACGGACGAGCTGCTTGGCGGGACGCATGGGGGAGCTGCTCATGGATGCCGGCATCACGATCGCGGATGACGGCAATGATCCAATGGGGCTTCGCCTGCCGTTCGATTGTGAAGGCACGCCCAAACAGCGCGTGCTGCTGATCGATCGCGGCCGGGCGAGCGGCATCGTGTACGACACCGCCTATGGCGCGCGGTTTGGCCATCCCTCGACCGGGCACGCGATGCCTCCCGATGACGTGGAGGGGCCGCTGCCCCTGCACCTGGTGATGGCGCCTGGGCGCAAGCGCGTCGCTGACATGATCCGCGCCTGCCGCCGCGGGCTGCTGATTCCGCGCTTCCACTACGTCAATGGGCTGCTCAACCCCCGGGAGGCCTTGATGACCGGCCTCACGCGCGAGGGCACTTTTCTGATTGAAGACGGCGCCGTCACAGCGCCCGTCAAGACGATGCGCTTTACCCAGAGCATCCTGGAAGCCTTAACCCGCGTCCGCGGCGTGTCCTCCGAGCGGCGGCTCGTCGCGGATCCCAGCCAAGAGCTGGGGTGCGCCGTCATGCCGACGCTGCATCTGGCCATGTTGAAGTTCACGGGACGCTCAGCAAGTTAAGCCGATGACCCCAGGACGATTCCGCCGCATGCTGCTCGCCGGAAGCTGTGCGCTCCTTGCAGGATGCTCGATCCTCTCCGGGCCGGTCTTTCCCATGGCCCGGTCCCAGTCCGGCCACTCATCGGCGTCCTCGGCAGCCGCGCCCAACGGCGACTACCACGATGTGGTCGGGGTCATCCACATCCACACCAACTACTCGCATGATGCCCACGGGACGTTCGAGGATGTCGTGCGCGTGGCCAATGCGGAGCGGCTCGACTACGTGATCGTCACCGAACACAACACCCTCAAACCGCTCCGGGACGGCTGGCAGGGCTGGCATGGGGCCACGCTGGTCCTCATCGGGATGGAGATCTCAACGCGCGGGGGGCACTACCTGGCGCTGAATGTGAAGGAGGACATTGACCGCGCCAAGCTCACCACCCAGCAAATCATCGATGAGGTGAATCGACAAGGCGGGCTTGGGTTCATCGCGCATCCCTATTTCAAGGGGGGCCGATGGAAAGACTGGGACGTGACAGGCTTCACCGGCATCGAAGCGTACAATGTCGCGCACGATACCCTGGATGAAAACCGGATGCGGCTCGTGCTCTGGACGCTTGCGGCGCCCGCAGAGCCGTTCTACTTTTCCATCCTCGATCGGCCATACGATCCGCTGGCGAAATGGGATGAGCTCATCCAGCGGTTCGGCAGAGTCGTCGGCATCGGCTCAAGCGATGCGCATGAGTTCCATCTGCTCGGGTTGAAGTTTGCGCCGTACCAGGTCATGTTTCAGCTCATTCGAACCCACCTCCTCGTCCCCCCAGGCCGCCTGACCGATCAGGCGATCTACGACGCGCTCCGGCAGGGCCACGCGTATCTGGCGATCGAACTCCTCGCAGAGGCGAAAGGGTTCTCCCTGTTGGCCGAAACCGATCGGCGCGTGCTGGGCGTAATGGGCGATGACGTCACGCTTGAGCCGGGCTTGCGGTTGAGCGTTTCGTCGCCGGCGCCGGCGGAGCTTGCGCTCTTCAGGGATGGGAAACCGATCGCGCAATTGACGGGCCAAACCTGGCAGATTCCGGTGACCGAACCCGGCGCGTATCGACTGGAAGCGAGCCGCCATGGCAAACCATGGATTTTCTCCAACCCCATCTACATCCACCCGGCTCTCTCTGCGCCCTCGCAGGGAGACACTCCTTCAGCGCCCAAGCCTGGCGGCGACGTGGCGCAGTGATTCAGTCGTTCAGCCGCAACCTGGAATCCGCTTCCTGATCATGACGTCCGCCCGTTCTCAGGAGCGAACCCGATGGGGCTTCGCCACGCGGTTGCGCCGCCACGTGGCGGCGCTCCTCTGCTGTTGTGTAACGGCCGGCGGCTGCGCGTACGCGCCGTTGCGCGACACGCCCCCGACACCTCAACCGCTGCCATCCGACATCGCGGCGTATTACGACTACCCCGCGCCGCCGCGGGACGTCACGGCGGTGGTGATTCGGGAGGGCCGTCGATTTCGCGAGCTGTTCGTCCGGTTTCCCTTGGTCGTCTCCGGATTTGAGCCGACCGAGCCGATCGTCGAGCTGGAATGGTTTGAGTCAACCGCGCCGGGCCGTCGACCCGCCATCCTCATGAACCCGATTTTGGGAGGCGACTACCCGCTGGAGCGCGGGATCTGCCGGTACTTTGCCGCCCGCGGATTCCACGTCGCCCTCATCCATCGGAAAACGCTGAAGATCTCTCCGGAGCACCCCGCCTCCCATCTGGAGGTCCTGCTGCGTCAAGGCGTCATCCGCATCCGGCAGGCCGTGGATTGGATGGCCGCCCAGGAACGCGTCGATCCTGCTCGCCTGGGCAGCTTCGGCATCAGCATGGGTGGCATGGCGAGCGTCATGGCCGCCGCAGTGGAGCCTCGGCTGCGGGTGCACGTCATTGCCCTGGCGGGCGGCGGCATCCCGGACGTCTTGATCGCCTCGCGCGACCGCCTGCTCACAGCACCCCGGCAGCGCTACTTGGCGCGCAATCACCTCGATGTGAAGACGCTGGAAACGCTGCTGCGGCAGGCCGTGAAGACCGACCCGATCCGCTTAGCCCCGTATGTGGAACCCCGCGCGTTGTTCATGTTCGTGGCCGTCTTCGACCGAACCGTCGGGCGCGCCAACGAGCTGCGGCTCTGGAATGCCCTGGGTCGACCCCGAACCGTGTTCATCCCGACGGGCCACTATACCGCCTGCCTCCTCCTCCCCTATCTGAAATACCAGAGCCTGCGGTTCTTTATGGAGACGCTGGGGACCTAACAGGGTGCTGAAAAACTCCCCGTGTTCAAGGTT
>JACPXS010000030.1 GCA_016196415.1 Candidatus Omnitrophota bacterium | reverse complement strand
TGAAGATCTCGTAGGCGCCATCCGGGTTGGTGGGAATCTTGTGCACCGCGACCCCGAAGGGAAATCCGTGATGGAGCGCCCCGTCGAGCGGAAAGTAGTACACGACGTACGCCGTGCGGCTCGTCTGGTGCCCATTCCGTTCCAGGAGGAGTGTGTAGACATCCATTTGAAATTGGTAGTACTTCTGGGTGTAGCTGAGATCGTCGGGCGCCGAGGCGCGGGTCTTGTGATCCAGCGGCGCCAGACGGTGATCCGGCAGGATCACGCAGTCATCCAGCTTGCCCCACAACCGGGCCTTCACGCGGGGATCGTTGAACCCAAGCGTCAGCGCGCTGGTCGCCAGCTTCCCGTCGAGCTTGCCGTGAATGAGCGGCGGGAGGACGCCTTGCTGGCGATACGTGTCAAAGTAGCCCTTGAGCACGCGATCGATCCCGGACGGGAGTGAGGGAAACGGCCCGCGCGGCCGCTCGATTTTTTTGTTGAGATGCACCCAAAAACAGCGGGGGCACTCCTGGAACAACTTCAGCGTCGTGGCGGAAAGCTGCATCGGGTCGATTCAGGATGATGGCTGCGCAGGTTCGATGATCCCATGGTGTGCGCTTATTCTACCCGAGAATGCGAGCAATGTCCCCCGCCAGATGCGTAATGGCTAGAAGCGGTTTCATACATCCCTTCATGGGGCGGGTCCGATCGGCTGCCACCCCACTGGTCCTCGCCGCGCCGGACGCTCGCCGTCGTCCCTCGACTCGGCGCTGCCTCGCTCGGGACGACGTCCTGAGCGGAGTCGAAGGACGTCGTCGGCTGCGGGCCAGTGGGGGCCCGATCAGCCGCTACCCGCTGCACAGAGGAATTGATGAAACCGGTTCTAGTGCTGAGCCGCGAGCGTGATGAGGGCCGGCAGCTGCTGAACGAACACGGAGCGGGGCAGAACGACGGTACAACCCGCCTCCTGGGCGCTGACCTGCAGGGCATGTTGTTGGTGGGAAGCGTAGCCTACGATGTGGCTCACTGGAGCGCGCCGGCGAATCGCCGTGATGATGGCCAGCGGATCATTGGTGGTGAGATTGAGATCCACGAGAATCAACGGCCAGGGCGCCCCGGCGGTCAGGAGCGCCGCCGCCGACGCTTCGTCTGTCGCGAACGCGAGGGGAACACGCAACGGGGCTGCAGCCGTTTCGATCTTCGACCGGAAGATGACATCATCAACGACCGCGACAATCATGATCTCCTGGATCTCCTGGGATGAGACGATGCGTGCGCTCCGTCGGCGCGTGGCCGCAACGCGTCAGGCCACATCCCTTCAGAGAAAATAAGACACGGCCTGCAATGAGGCCGTGTCACATGAATACGATCATCGGTCGTGTTGGGATCATGAAGCCGTGGGAGCGCGATAAGGCAACCAAAGCGCCCTCAGAAGCTTCGGCAGCTAAGCAACCTTGTCGCAGTCTTCGCAGACCTCGAGGCGCCTTTATGGAACGACCGGCTCCATGCGCTTCTCCAGCGCTCGCCCGCTGCTTCGATGCGAGGTAGGCCTTGAGCTTTGCGACCCCACCTTTCGGTGCCCCGCCCCCAAGATCAGGCAGGGTCTGCCACGCCTGGTGGCAGCGGTGTGCCGTTATCGGCTCCCGAATAAAAACATTACCATATTTAAACCCAAATATTCAAGGACACTGGGAAAGAGGTCCTAATTTGGCAGGGCCTGCCGCTGCGCCACCCACCAAATTAGGACACCACCGGGAAAGAAAAGTCTGCCTCACCCGTGAGAGCCTCTCAACGCTTTCCTCAAGCTCTGCACGATTTAACTCGTTATGTTTGAATGCCTTCATGAGCGCCTTGGAGGCAGCGGTCGCCGCAGATAGATCGGAGCAGATCAGGAGCAAGTCATGCCCTGCCTGCTTGGCTCGAACCGACGCCTCCGCGACCGTCCCTCGGGCGCGCAGTGCGCCCATTTCTAAATCGTCCGTCAGGATCAACCCTGAGAAACCCAAGCGCTTCCTGAGCAGCTCTCGGATCAGTGCAGGAGAAAATGTCGCGGGATGATTTGGGGGATCACCCAGACCTGGATAGCACACATGGGAGGACATCACCGCAGCCACGCCCGATTCGATGGCGGCCTGAAAGGGCTTGAGGTGCACGCGCTCCATCGCCTCCCATCCACATGGAATCGTTGGCAACGTCTGATGCGGATCACGCGGCACCGCCCCGAGCCCGGGAAAATGCTTGGCGCACGCCGCCACCGAACCACGCTGCAGCCCGCGAATCCTGGCGCAAGCCAGCTCGCTGACTCGCGCTGGATCCGCGCCGTAGGAACGGTCCCCAATGACCGGATCGGCGCCTTCGACGATCACATCGACGCACGGGGCCAGATTCATCCGCACCCCCAGCCGCTTCAGCTCCTCGGCCTCCACCGCTCCTTGACGTGCCACGGCCTCCACGCCCTGGGTGGCCGAAACGGCGCGGGCGTCAGGAAAGCGCGTCACGCCGGCGCTGAAGCGGATCACGCGGCCGCCTTCATGATCGATCATGACCAAGAGGCGACTCCCCAGCGCTTCCTCGAGCCGTCGAATCAGCCGGATGAACTGCTCCGGCGAGCGGAAATTCCGTTCGAAGACAATCAGGTTCTGCGCCTCGAGCGCGCGGAGTGACGCAATGAGCGCATCCGTGGCGTCCGTCCCCTGGAAGCCCACCACCAAACACGATCCGATCAGGCGTTCAAGCATCCTGCCAACACTGTACCACCTGCGGCGAGCGACCGCCACGCCCACCGCGGGGACGAACACCGCCCTACGCGGGCAGCGTAGCGGTGTTGCGCGGGGGTCCTGTCCATGTTATGTTGATGCCGCGATGCCGCGCGCGATTCGCTACCATCGGCTCCTCACCGAGCAGCGCCATCCTCGCAGCCACGACCTCGATCGACTCTCACCCGTACGCCTGCTCCAGCTCATGAGCCGCGAGGACCGGCACGTCATCCAGGCCGTGGCGCGATGCCATCGGCCGCTGGCCCGCGCGATCCGCGTGATCGCCAAGACGCTGCAACGCGGCGGCCGGCTGGTGTTCGTCGGCGCAGGCACCAGTGGGCGGCTCGGCGTGATGGAAGCCGCCGAATGCCCGCCCACGTTCTCGACCCGCCCCGGGCAGATCCAGGCGATCATCGCCGGTGGGCGCGAGGCGGTCTTTCGATCCCGCGAAGGCGCGGAGGACGATCGGGCGAGCGCCCGTCGAGTGATTCGGCGCCGCGTCCAGCCGGGAGATGTCGTCGTTGGGATCTCGGCCAGCGGGGTCACGCCGTTTGTCGACGCAGCACTTGCCGCCGCCGCGCGCAGCGGAGCGGTCACGGTGCTCATCAGCGGCCATCCGCACCCGCCCATTCCCGCGACGATCCGGATCTGCCTGGCCGTCGGCCCTGAACTGCTGACCGGCTCAACCCGTTTAAAAGTGGGCACCGCGACCAAACTCGCCCTCAACATGCTCACGCTCGGCGCGATGGTCCAGGCGGGAAACACCTACGGCAACCTCATGGTGGAGGTACGTCCGACGTCGAGGAAATTGCGTGCGCGAGCCGTCCGCATCGTGCGGACTATCGCGCGGTGCTCCGAACCTAAGGCCGTTCGCGCGCTTCGGAGCGCGCGGGGACGGGTGAACGCCGCGATTCTCATGCTGCGACAGGAACTGACCTATCCGGCAGCGCTCCGTCATCTGGCGAGGAGGCATGGATCGCTCCGACGCGCCCTTCACGATGCTCCAACAGCCCCGTGATTCCACGGCGCTGCGGTCTCTTCGCCGCCTCTGATGCCCTCGCTCGCGCTCGGCTTGATGTCGGGTACCTCATGCGATGGCATGTCGGCGGCCCTGGCGCAGTTCACAGGGCGCTCGCTTCGGGTCCTGGCTGAGCAGACCTGGCCCTATCCCGAACGGCTTTCGCGCACGCTGCGCCGCGGCGCGACGCTGACGGCGGCTTCGCTCTCAAGCCTCAACATGGAGCTGGGCGAGCAGTTCGCCCGCTCCGCCTTGCGCCTGCTCAAACACTTGCGCATGTCCCCGCGTCGCGTGGCGGTCATTGGCTCCCACGGGCACACGATCTACCATGGCCCGCGGGACCCCATTCCCTCCACCCTCCAACTTGGCGAGCCGGCCGTCATTGCGCAGCGAACCGGCATCCCGGTCATCGCCGATTTCCGTCAGCGAGATATCGCAACGGGAGGGGAGGGGGCGCCGCTTATCCCGTATTTTGACGAGACGTTCTTCGGCGGCGGGTCCGTCAGGGCGCTGCAAAATATCGGCGGCATCGCCAACGTCACCATCGTGGGGCGCGGCATCCCAACGCGCGCGTTCGATACCGGACCAGGGAACTGCCTGATCGACCTCATGGTGCAGCGCGCCAGTCGAGGCCGGTTGCGTTACGATGACCACGGCCATCTCGCGTTGCGAGGCCGGATTGATCACCGCGCGGTGGAACGGCTCTGGCGACACCCGTATTTCCGGCAGCCGCCGCCCAAATCGACGGGACGCGAACTCTTCAACGAGACGTTCCTTGAGCACATCGTGGGCGTGAGGCTCGCGCGGGCGCCGGAAGATGTCATCGCCACGGTCACGTATTTCACGGCCTACAGCATTGCGGAGAGCTACCGGCGATTTGTGCCGCATCGGCTGCGCGAAACGATCATCGGCGGGGGCGGGGCGCGCAACCGAACCCTCATGCGACATCTGGCCAGGCTGCTGTACCCGGTGCCGGTCTCTTCCATCGAGCGCTACGGCATTCCGGTCCAGGCCAAGGAACCGGTCGCGTTCGCCTTCCTCGCCCTTCGGGCGCTCCGGGGCCGGATCAACCACCTTCCGGCGACCACCGGATCGCGCAGCGCGTGCGTGCTCGGGACCATGACGCCGGTGAGGGGGCGCCCGTGACGCCGATCCTCGCCGCCCGGCAGCCTGCGATGCACTGGATCGATTGGGCAATTGTCGCCGCCTTTTGCCTGGCCAGCATCGGGATTGGACTCGCCCTTCGACGCGTGGCGGGCGCCAGCCTCGAGGCCTATTTCGTTTCCAACCGGGCGCTCGGCTGGTGGCTGGCCGGCACCTCGATTGCAGCGACCGCGTTCTCCTCAGATACGCCGCTCCTCATCACCGGGATGGTGCGCCGTCGAGGGATCTGGGGCGTCTGGGAAGTGTGGGCGCTGGGCATCAGCACGATGCTCACCGTGTTCGTGTTCGCCAAACTCTGGAAGCGCGCCAACGTCATGACAGAGGTCGAGTTGGTGGAGCTGCGTTATAGCGGGGTCGCGGCCGCGTTCCTTCGCGGATTCAAAGCACTCTACTGGGGGTTGTTCTACAACTGCTACGTGATGGGGGTGTGGCCGGTCGTGGGCATGACCAAAGTCCTGCAGGAGACCACCGGAGTGGGCCGGGGACAGGCCATTGTGGCCTGTGTCCTGCTCGGGACGTGCTACACCTCAGTCTCCGGGTTGTGGGGCGTCGTGCTGACCGATGCGTTTCAGTTCATGTGGGCGATGGTGGGGGCTGTGGTGCTCGCCATCTACGCCGTGCACGCGGTGGGAGGGCTGGCGGTCTTGACCCAACGGCTTCAGGGGACGTCGTTTCTCTCCGTCATCCCCCCAGGCCCCGCGGGGGACGGCTCGAGCCTGTTGAGCTCGCCAATCGGCTGGTTCCTCGGATTGATCCTGTTGCAGTGGTGGGCGTGGAAGAATACCGATGGCGGCGGCGTGGTCGTGCAGCGGCTGGTTTCCTGCAAGGATGAGCGCCAGGCGATGTTCTCCGTGCTGTGGTTCAACATCGCCCACTACTGCCTCCGCTCCTGGCCTTGGATCATCACCGCGCTGGCGTCGATCCTCCTTATTCCCGACGCTCAACTCGCCGCGCCATCGACGCATGGAGTGTTCATCGATCATGAACGAGCCTACCCCCGGTTGATCACGATGCTGCTGCCGATCGGCATGCGGGGCGTGCTGGTCGCGTCGTTTTTCGCGGCGTTTCTCTCCACGCTGAGCACCCAGCTCAATTGGGGCGCCTCCTATCTCCTCAACGACGGCTACAAACGATTCGTGAACCGCACCGCATCCGAGCGCCACTATCTCTTCGTCGCGCGATGCCTCCCCGTCGCGCTTGCCGCCGGCGCCATGGCCGTCGCCTTTTCCCACCACAGCATTGGAGCCTCCTTCACGTGGATTCTCAATCTGACCGCCGGCATCGGCCCGGTGTTCTTGCTGCGCTGGCTGTGGTGGCGCATCAACCCCTGGAGTGAAATTGCGGCGATGACCGCGAGCGTGCCGGTCATCCTCCTGCGACCGTACGCGCTCCGGTGGCTGGGATGGCCCTCCGGTTTGCTCATCGAGCTGGGATTCATGATCGTCGGCACCGCGCTGGTGTGGCTTCCGGTGACGCTGTGCACGCCGCCTGTCGATCGCCAGACGCTGCAACGCTTCCATGCGCGCGTGCAGCCACCAGGATGGTGGAAGCCGATCGCGTCCGCGACGGCTCAAGACGCGTCGTGGGCCGCCAGCCTCGCCCAGTGGATCGCCGGGACGGTCGCGCTCCTGGCCACGACGATCGGGCCCCTTGAGCTGATGGTGGGGTCTGCGCGCATCGGATGGCTCTGGTGCCTCAGCGCCGTGCTGGGGTGGACGATCGTGCTGGCCGGCGTCTGGGCTCAGCCCACGAGACACCCGCGTCGAGGGATCGCTGGAGGGAACGGATGAGGAGGAACGGCGTTACCCGCGCCGGCGCATGGCCAAGCGGGTGATCACAATCGAGCACTCATAGAGCAGGATCAGCGGGACGGCCAACAAGCAAAGATTCACAGGATCGGTGGTGGGGGTGATGACGGCGGCGATGATCACCAGCACGAGGACGGCGTAGGGACGTTGCTGGCGAAGCCACATTGGGGTGACAATCCCGACCCGAGCCAGTCCATAGAGGATGACCGGAAGCTCAAAGACGATGCCGAACCAGAAGAGCAGCGTGGTCACGAAGGCGAGATAGCGGTCGATGGAGATCACAGGCATCAGGTACGCGTGGCCGATGCCCAGCAGGAAGCGCAACGAGACCGGCAAGAAGATGTAGTACGCCACCGCCGCTCCCGCTAGGAACTGGACGCTGCCCCACCAGACGATGCACATCCCCGTCGATCGCTCCTTGCGCGTCAGCCCCATCCGGATGAACCCCCAGCATTCCAGAAGGATGACCGGCATGGCGAGGGCCAGGCCGGCGAGGCCGGCGACTTTCACGTACGCCACCAATGGTTCGGTTGGGCTGAAGAACGCGAATTGCGGCAGGAGCCCTTCCACGGGACGCTGCAACCAGTGGATGATGCGATCGACATAGAGGAAGCTGACGCCGATCGCTCCCAGGAGCACCGCTAAGCTGATGCCGAGCCGTCGGCGCAATTCCTCAAGGTGCTCGGCCAAGGTCAACTGCGGCCGCCGCCTCTCGGATTCCATCTGGGTTGACGTGCCCTGCGGGGGTGCGGCGTGCATGACGATTGGATTGTAACACGCGGCGTTGAGAATTTCGAGGCGGGGGGGCGGGTGCTGCCCCCAACCCTGAACCCTGAGCCTCAGCCAAGACCGGATCTTCTGACCGAGAAAACGCAACGCCCCGCCACTCCTTGGCGGGGCGTCGAGGATCTCTACGCGCTGCGGGGAACTAGCAGCGTCGTGTTCTGCGGTGTCGTCTCTTAGCGACTTTCCGCCGTGCGAGATGTCGCTTCCGCACCATTCAGCCGCCTCCTTCCCGCCTGTTGCGAACAGGCGATTGCACTGTGTACAACCTTACCTGATCCGCGGCGCACTCTTCAAGAGCGGAGGCATGCGGATGGCAGAACGCGCACGGACGCATCGGATTACTCAGTGTGGGGCACCGGCGAATTGGTGGTCGCGCCGCCGCGAGCCCCCACGCCAAACTCATACACCATGCGGCCGCCGAGATACGCGCCGAGCCCAAGCGTCGAGGCCATCATGAGCATCACGGCGAGCGTGACGGCGCGACGGCGCGGGCGCATCTGATCCCGCGCGCGCACCCGCCAGCCGACGATCATGAGCCCCAGGATCAGCGTGGTGATCCCCAGTCGCTTATGAAGCTCCATGATCCGCCAGATCTCAAAGGAATGTTTGGCGACATCCTCGGCCTGCAGACCCGTCAGGACGGCCGCGGCCGCTCCGAGCGTCCCGAGACCGAGATTCCAGAGCGCGAGCCGATGGAGGGTCGGGCGCCTGAGGATGACGGCGGCCAGATCCAATCCCACGGCCGTCAACACCAGCGCGATGGGAAAGTGCACGACCATGGGGTGGATGCTTTCCATGCTCGGTCTCCGACGATGCTGGTGACGATTCGGACGTTACCGGCGCTGCTCCACGCGCGTGACGGCGATCAGGTGCTGGCCGTCTCGCTCCATCACTTGGCCGTGGACGGTCACCTCCTGCCCGGCAAACTTCGCGAGCGTCTTGTTGGCCGGATCATGCGTGGCCATGGTCGCCAGGTAGAGCCGATCGCCTACCTTCAGCGCAACCGGCAAGCCGCTTTGAATGCACTTCGTTGCGCAGCCGGCATGACGCGCGCCAAGCCCCTCCTCGCCATGACTCAAATAGCAGAAGACATCCACGACTTCTCCGGCGAGTGTTTGCTCTGCCGGGGCGCCGGCTTCCACAGGCTCCGCCGCCTTGTCCTCGTGCCCCTCATGCGCCAAGACAACACGCCCTCCTCCGAAGCCGCTCAATGCGAGCACCATCACCCACGTCCTGATCCGATTCATCTTCTCCTCCTCGTCATGGCTGCGGTCGCATCACGCCACTGCCGCTACGCGGACCGCCTCGATTTCGATCATCGCCGAGCGAACCGGCTGATCAGAGTGTCAAGCGCCGCAGGCGCAGGGCGTTGGAAATCACGGAGAGGGAACTCCAGCTCATGGCCGCGCTGGCCATGACCGGGCTGAGCAGCAGCCCAACCACCGGATACAGGACGCCGGCCGCGATGGGCACGCCCAATCCATTGTAGACGAACGCGAAGAACAAATTCTGCCGGATGTTGCGCATGGTCGCGCGGCTCAAGCGCCTGGCCCGCGCGATGCCCCGCAAATCTCCTTTCACGAGCGTCACCCCCGCGCTTTCAATCGCGATATCCGTCCCGGTGCCCATCGCAATCCCCACCGCCGCTTGCGCAAGCGCCGGGGCGTCATTCACGCCATCGCCCGCCATGGCGACGATACGGCCTTCGGCTTGGAGCTGCTTGATGAGCTCGCGTTTCTGCGCAGGCAACACGTCGGCTCGAACCTCATCCACGCCCAACCGACGGGCCACCACCTCGGCCGTCGTCCGATGATCGCCTGTCGCCATGAGAATCCGCACGCCATCTCGATGCAGGAGCTGAATCGCCTCAGGGGTGGAAGGCTTGATCGGATCCGACACGCCAAGCAGACCTGCCACCCGTCCATCCACCGCGATGGACAACACGGTGTGGCCCTCGCGCCGCAAGGCCTCCCCACGGCCCGACCCGGCGCTCGCAGCGATGCCGAGCTCCTGCATCAGGTGGTCGTTGCCGAGCGCGACCGCATGACCGTCGACGACCCCGGTCACCCCCTTGCCGGTTACCGAACGAAATGCGCCAGCCTCGGCTAACGCAAGGCCCCTGGCGTCAGCCTCGTCCAGGATCGCCGAGGCCAAGGGATGCTCGCTGCCGCGCTCAAGGCTTCCGGCCAGCCGCACCAGCTCCTGCGCGCTGAACGAAGACACCGGCTCAACGCTGGTCAAGCGGGGTGTGCCCTCAGTGAGCGTGCCGGTTTTGTCGATCACAAGACAATCGACGCGCTCCAGGGTTTCCAGCGCCTCGGCATGTGTGATCAGCACGCCCGCGCGGGCCCCGCGTCCGACCGCCACCATGATCGACATCGGCGTGGCAAGCCCGAGGGCGCACGGGCAGGCGATGATGAGCACGGCGACGGCGTTCACCAAGGCATACGCGATCCTGGGCTGCGGACCGATCAGGCTCCAGACGACGAACGTGATGACGGCGACCAGCACCACCGCGGGAACAAAAGCGGCGGAGACGACATCGGCGATTCGCTGAATCGGGGCGCGGCTGCGCTGCGCCTCGCCCACCATCCGCACGATCCGGCCCAGCAGGGTGTCGCGCCCCACCCGCTCAGCGCGGATTCGCAGCCCTCCGGCTCCGTTCACCGTTCCGCCAATCACGCGGGCGCCTGGCTGCTTCTCAACCGGCAGGGATTCTCCGGTCACCATGGACTCATCCACCGCGCTCGCTCCCTCAAGCACCACGCCATCCGCCGGAACGCGCTCCCCCGGACGGACACGGAGGCGATCGCCGGCGCGAAGCGCTTCAAGGGGAATCTCCTCTTCCGTTCCATCGTCCCGGAATCGTCTGGCGCGCTTGGGGGCGAAGCTGAGCAGCGCGGTGATGGCGCGGCTCGTGCGGCGCCTGGCGCGCAGCTCCAGCGCCTGGCCCACCAACACCAGTACGGTGATCATCGCCGCAGCCTCGAAATAGACGGCCACAGCACCCCGGGCGTCCCGCAACGCGCTTGGAAACAGTACCGGCGACACGGTCGCGATGACGCTATAGAGGTAGGCGACGCCGATCCCCAGCGCGATGAGCGTGAACATGTTCAGGCGGCGATGGAGGATCGAGCGCCACCCGCGCTCAAAGAACGGCCGCCCGCCCCACCACACCACCGGGCTCGTACAGATCAATTGCAGCCATGCGGCAAGGCGGGGCGCGATGAGGGCTCGCGCCGGAACATCCGGGATCATGTGGCCCATGGCCAGGAGCAAGACCGGGAGCGTGAAGACGAGGCTGACCCACAGTCGGCGGCTCATGTCGGCCAATTCAGGATCCGCCTCAGGAGCCCCTGAAGCGATCCGGGGTTCCAAGGCCATCCCGCACGCGGGGCATGCGCCTGGGCCGTGACGGAGGATCTCCGGGTGCATGGGACACGTGTACACCATCCCACCGCCGGCGGGCGGTGAAGGCGATGCCGCAGCACCCCTTGAGGCGATGGGGGCGTTACGCTGATTCATGAACCGTCCCCTGGCCTGCGATGAGGCGATCGGTGGGTGCTCTGAACGATCGCGTTGAAGGACGCCACTTCCAGACAAAGTACACCGCCGGGTACACCAACAGCTCCAGGAGGAAGGACGTCGCCAGTCCGCCCACCATGGGGGCCGCGATCCGTTTCATCATGTCCGACCCCGCCCCGGTGGACCACATGATCGGCAGCAATCCCATGAAGGCGGCCATCACCGTCATCAGCTTTGGGCGGACCCGCTTCACTGCTCCGTGCACGATCGCTTCTTCCAGATCGTGTTCAGTGCGCATCCGGCCCTGCCGGATCGCCTCATGATACGACAAATCCAAAAAGAGCAGCATGAAGACCCCGGTTTCGGCATCCAGCCCCATGAGCGCGATCATCCCCACCCACACGGCAATCGACATGTGGTACCCGAGCCCCCACAGCAGCCACACCGCGCCGATCAGCGAGAACGGCACGGCGAGCAGGACGATCCAGGTTTTGACCGCCGATTTCGTATTCAGGTAGAGCAGCACGAAAATCACCAGGAGCGTCAGCGGCAGGACAACCTTCAAGCGTTCCTTGACCCGCAGCATGTTCTCGTATTGCCCGCTCCAGATCAGCGTGTACCCGGACGGCAGCGTGAGGCGCTTGCCGATGAGGCGCTTGGCCTCATCCACGTAGCCGCCGATATCCCGCCCCGCGACGTCCACAAACACGTAGCCGGCGAGCAGCCCGTTTTCGTTTCGGAGCATCGACGGGCCGGAGCGGAGAATGATCTCGGCGATTTGCGCCAGCGGGATCTGCCGGCCGCTTGGCAGCGGCACGAGGACGCGCCTGAGTTTCTCTGCGTCATCGCGGAGCTCCCGAGCGTAGCGGACGTTGACCGTATAGCGCTCGCGCCCCTCGATCGTGCTCGTCACCGGCTCCCCGCCAATGGCGCTCACAATGATCAGCTGCGCGTCGGCGACCGAGAGGCCGTAGCGGGCCAGCGCCTCCCGCTTGAGATCCACATCGAGGAAGTAGCCGCCCGCGGCCCGCTCCGCATAGACGCTGCGAGAGCCCGGGAGCTCTTTCAAGATCAGCTCAAGGCGCGTGCCGATCTCCTCGATCCGCTTCGGATCGTCGCCCAAGACCTTGATGCCGATGGGGGTCCGCACCCCTGTGCTGAGCATGTCGATGCGGTTTTTGATCGGCATGGTCCAGGCATTCGTCGTCCCGGGAATCTTCAGCGCCTGATCCAATGCCTCGATGAGCGCGTCATACGAGATGTGGTCAGGCCAAAACGGCCGAAACGGGCCGTGCAGCGCAGCGGGCAGCCATGCGTACCAGCGGTGAACCTTGCGCCATTCGCGCTCAGGCCTCAGCACCACCACCGTCTCCATCATGGAAAACGGCGCCGGGTCGGTTGAGCTCTCCATCCGGCCGGCTTTCCCGAAGACGCGCTCCACTTCAGGGAACCCTTTGAGGATGCGGTCTTGCGTTTGCAGCAGCGCTTGGGCTTCGGTGACCGAGATACCGGGGAGGGTCGTCGGCATATAGAGGACGGTGCCCTCATGCAGCGGCGGCATGAACTCAGACCCCAGGCGGAAATAGATGGGGATGGTCGTGAGGACCAGCGCGAGCGCCGCGAGGATCGTGCCGGTGCGATGCCGCAGGACAAACCGGCAGGCCGGCTCGTAGAGTCGGAACAGCCGGCGGCTGATCGGATGCCGTTCCTCCGGATAGTAGGTGCCGACAGCCATCGAGCTCGCCAGTCTGGAGAGCCAGGACCCCGGCCGCCCGCCAACCCGGATGGGATCCATCCGCGTGAAGAGCATGCGCAGGGCGGGATCGAGGGTGATCGCCAGCAACGCGGCGATCGCCATCGCGAAGGTCTTCGCCCACGCCAGCGGCTTGAACAACCGCCCCTCTTGGTCCACCAGGGTGAAGATGGGCAGGAAGGCCACGGCGATCACCAGCAGCGAGAAGAACACCGACGGCCCAACTTCCTTGAGCGCCCGGAGCCGAACCGCATGGAAGTCGCCTCTCCGTCCGCCTGCCACCCACTGTTCCAGCCGCTTGTAGGCGTTCTCCACTTCCACAATCGCTCCATCCACCAGCACCCCGATGGAGATGGCGATCCCGGAGAGCGACATGATGTTCGACGTCAGCCGCATTCCGTAGAGCGGGATAAACGAGAGGAGGACCGAGATGGGGATGGTCACGATGGGGATCACGGCCGAGGGGAAATGCCAGAGAAAGAGCAGGATGACCAGGCTCACAATGAGCATCTCTTCAATGAGTTGGTGGGTGAGCGTCGCTATCGCTCGGTGAATCAGCTCGGAGCGGTCGTAGGTCACCACCAGCTCGACCCCGGGAGGAAACGACGGCTTGACCTCCTCGAGCCGGGCCTTGACACGGGTAATGACGGTGAGCGCGTTTTCGCCTGAGCGCATGATCACGGTGCCCCCAACCACATCACCCTGTCCGTCCAGATCGACGATGCCTCGACGGATCTCAGGCCCAATCGAGACCGTCGCCAGGTGCTTGATCAGCACCGGGGTACCTTGGCGGTCCACCGCCACCACGATGCGTTCCAGATCGCTCACCGACTTCGCGTAGCCCCGGCCGCGCACCATGTACTCCGCACCGCTGAACTCCAGCAGCCGCCCGCCCGTCTCTTGGTTGCCTTGGCGGATCGCCTCAATGACCGTGGTCAGCGGAATGTTGTAGGCCAACAAGCGGGAGGGATCCACCGTGATTTGATACTGCTTCACGAAGCCGCCGATCGAGGCCACCTCCGAGACCCCGGGCACGCTCTGAAGGTAGTAGCGCAGGTACCAGTCCTGAAAGGTCCGGAGTTCTTGCAAATCGTGCTGTCCCGTGCGATCCACCAGCGCGTACTGGAAGACCCAGCCCACCCCGGTGGCGTCCGGCCCCAATTCGGTCTTCACGCCTTCCGGCAGGCGCGGAATGATCTTGCTGAGGTACTCCAGCGTCCGGCTGCGCGCCCAGTAGAGATCCGTGCCATCTTGGAAGATGACGTACACGTAGGAGAAGCCGAAATCCGAGACGCCACGGATCGCCTTGATGCGCGGAGCACCCAACATCGCGGTGATGATGGGATACGTCACCTGATCTTCGATGATGTCCGGGCTGCGATCCCACCGAGAGAAGATGATGACCTGGGTATCGGAGAGATCCGGGATGGCATCGAGCGGGACGCGCCTGAGCGACCAGACCGCGCCCAGCATGGCGGCAAGCACCGCCAGCACGACGAGAAACTTATTTCTCGCGGACCACTCGATCACGGTCCCGATGACGCCGCCTTCGCGAAGGGCCGGATCGGCATTACGGGCCATGCTGATGTGCTCCGCGTTCCGGTTCTGCCTGTGGTGCGACGCTGGGGGCTTCGAGCGCGCCCTTGAGCCGGCTCTCCGAGTCAATCAAGAAATTTCCGCTGGTGACGACGAGGTCCCCTTCGCTCACGCCGCGGATGATCTCGGTGGAGCCGTCCCCTGCGGCCCCCGCCACCACATCGTGCGGCTCAAAGAGCCCTTGGCCCTTGTCGATGAACACCAGTTGCCGTTCCCCCGTGAAGAAGATCGCCTCGGAGGGAACCGCGAGCGCCTCGCCCAACGCCGTCACAATCGAGACGTTCACGTACATCTCGGGCTTCAGCATTCCCTCGGGATCCTCGATGACAATCCGCGCCCTTGCGGTGCGCGTCATCGCATCCAACATCGGATCAATGGCCTTCACCGTCCCGGCAAACACGCGCCCGGGCGCTCCGTCGACCGTAATCGCGGCCTCCTGGCCCGGATGGACAAACGGCAGCTCGTACTCGTAGATCGAGGCGTAGATCCAGGAGGATCCGGCGCCGCCGATGAGCAGCCGATGATCCGGCTCTGTCCGCGCCTGCACGTCATCGATCATCTCATCGCTCAAGCCGAGATGCCGCAGCCGGAGCCGGCTTGAGTCGACGAGCCGCTTTGCCTGGCCAACCGTCGCCTCAGGGGTGCCATCAACAGCGGCCCGTTGCCAGGACTGGTAGGCCTGAATGAACTCCTCCTCCGCTTGGTAGAGCTCAGGATCGTGGGCGACCGTCCCGACCGTGCGAATGCGCTTTGTCAGCGCGCGTCGCTCAACGGATGCGCTCTTCACGCCGATCAGTTGTTGCTTCTGCGGTGTCAGGAGGATGGGGGCGTATCCGGCCGGCGCTTCTCGCTCAGATGGTGCGGCCGATGTGTCCTCTTGATAGACCGGGACGAGGTCCATGCCCATGGGGGACTTCCCCGGCCTGTCGGCTTTATAGCCTGGAATCATCGGATCGGTCCAGTAGAGGACGGTGCGCGCTGGAGTCGGCCCTGACGCCTCCGCCACATGCGTGCCGCAAATCGGACAGGTCACCGACTCTCCCGGCTTGGCCACCACCGTCATCGGACACGAACGGCCTGCGTGGAGCTTCGGGCAATGATGGAGGTAGCAGATGGAGCCAAATGACTGGTTCGACGGCGGCGTCTTCTGGGCACGAGCCGCGCTCGTTTGGGCGGCGTCAGAGAGCGTCGGTTCGCGTTTGACAAGCGTCATGCTGCAGATGGGACACTGACCCGGGCGGTCGGCGGTATACGTTGGATGCATCGGGCAGTAGTACGTGGCGGCGATCGCCTGACGGGATCGGCTGGTGGTCGTTGCGATCACCACCGTCCCAGCGAGCGCCGCCATCAGCAGCGCACCAATGAGGAGGGGCTTCCGGAAGCGTATCATGGGATTCTCCTCTGCTATCGAGCGGGGCCACGATGCGGCGCCATCTCGCCTCCCACCGCCAAACGGAGGTCTGAGAGCCCGCGTTCGTGCTCGGCCTTGATTTGATAGTAGGCGATCTGCGCGTCCTTCAGCATCCGTTGCGCGTCGATGAGGTTGAGGAAATCGGTCCGGCCGGCTTCATACGCGGCGAAGGCCACCTCGACTTGCTGTTGGGCTTGGGGAAGGATCGCGTGTTTGTAGGCCTGTAAGCCGTTTTCGGCCGAGCGCACCTTCGCGTCGGCTTCATGCACCGCAAGCAGCACTTCGTTCTGCATCTGCGCGTAGAGCGCCTCCGCTTGTTGGACGTCTCGGCCTGCGCTGCGCCATTCGCCGCCAACCCCTTTGAGCAACGACCAAACCGGCACCGTCACGCCGATAAAGGTGTCGTACTCCCGAATGCCGCGTTCGCCCTTGAACTGCCGAGCCTCGATGCGGCCGGTGAGGTCCGGCAACCAGCTCGTGACGGCCAGCGCGCGGCCTGCCTTCGCGCGCGCGATGCCGATCTCAACGGCCCGCAGTTCCGGCCTCAGGGCAACCGCCAGCTGCTCCAGTTCAGGCCGCGAGAGCGCAAGCGGCTCGCTCACCTGCTCTTCATCGAGGAGGTAGCGCGTCTCCAGCGACTGGTTCAGCAGGTGAGAGAAGTGGGCCTCCGAGAGATGCTCCCGTTGCGCCGCGTCGAAGAGCGCAAGGTCCACCTTCTCCAGCTCGATGCGTCTTCTTGGTCATATACAACTCGTAATACGGCTGCTCGATGTGCCAGGCGACGCTCCGCTCCTCTTCTTTGTACCGCTGATAGACCATCTGGGCTTCGCGCGCGGCGATCTGGGCTCTGAGCAGCAGCTTGGTCGGAAAGGGGATCGTTTGCATGACCGTGTACTCGCGATCCGACCGCTTGGAAAACCGAAACACGTCCGGTTGGCCCTCGACGTCAACGCTGACTTCCGGATCATCCGGCAGCCAGGCAGCGATCACGCGGCCGCGGGCGGCTTCATAGGCCCGTTTCTTCGCTTGGAGGCCTGGGCTGCGGCGCAGGGCGTCCCGAACCAGGCTCTCCAGACTGACCTGTTGGACCGACGCCTCGGCAGCGGCCGAATCGTTCGGCTCCGCGGCCGCCCCGCCGTTCAGGGCGATCGCCAGGATCAACGCGAGGAAAAGCCACCATCGCGCACGAACCCGAATCACCATTGAAGGCTCCTTCTCTCGTCTTAGAATTTCTGCAATCCGCCGTGTTGAGGACTGGGGGAGCAAGACGGCCACACGCATCGGCGTGGCCAAGATCCTGAGGCGAGGTCTTAGAGGCGGAACACGCGGGTGTGGAGGTATCGCCGAGCGGGAGGATTGTGCAGCGCCCAGTCTCCCGACTCCAGAGGGACGCGGGCCGTCCGGAACGTTCCGGGAAGATCCCCGGAGAATCCTGGGTGGCGCGAGAAGGAAGGCGGCGACGGCACGAAACGGACGACGGACGCGGCGGTAAGGAGGACACCGTCGGGCTGAGCCGCCGAGCAGCGCATCGCGCAACTCCGCGACGGATCCGGCTGATGAGCGCAGCAACATGGGGTACGCCCCCAAGGGGTTGCACAGAAGGCCGACGCGGCGGAGGCGGGTTGCGCGCCCAGGAGCACGACCCCAATGAGCAAAGCGAGTGAGACGCGCGGCGTCATTTCACAAACCGATGGATGGTTTGCATGAGCTCATCGATCTTGCGCGAGCCTTCCTGCTTTCGGATCGCCTGGCTCACGCAATGGTTGATGTGGCCCTTCATGACCTGGAGCGAGACCTCGTCGATCGCCCGGCGCGCGGCGGTGAGCTGCTGGATGATCTCAATGCAGTAGCGCCGCTCTTCGACCATCCGGACGATCCCGCGCACCTGACCCTCGATGCGCTTGAGCCTGACGCTCGCCCCTTTGTGCTCGGCCCCTTGTCGCATGGCAGCTCCTCGATACTCAGGAGGAGTATACATACTCCCGCGGGGTATGTCAAGCCCCCTGCCGAGTTTTTCTCCGGCTCGCTCGATCGGTGGGGGAAACGCGGGGTGGTCGGCCAGCCAACTTCGCGACGATCCCTTAGTACTCCATCCAGATCGAGTTGATGGGTCCCTGTGGCGGGTCCTGCCGCTGCGCCCCCCCAACGGCCCATCCAGCATCCATCAAAACAAGCTAGACGGAACATTAGTGACCTGCGTCATAGAAGCTCGGCGCTTTTGATGCTATGCTTTAAGTAAATGAGGGGATGATTGGTTGGAGGGGCCATGC